>DATAZJ010000192.1:0-13632 GCA_036272115.1 Rhodopila sp.
GATGGCGATCGAGTTATTGAGGTTCGAATTGGGAGTGGTCGCGTTGACCGAACCTCCTTGAGAGACCGTCAGTGACCCGTTTCCACCATTCTCGGCAATAACGATGCCGTTGGCACCCATGTCGATGAGAGACCCTGCACCGGTTACCGTCACCGATCCGATCGAGGCCGCCAGAGTCCCCGAGGCCGCGCTGCTGGCGATTTCCATATCGTACCCGTCCGGGTTCGCCGGACCGTTCTGTCGCAGCAATCCGCCACTGCTGACGGTGAGCGTTCCGTTGCTTCCAGGACCGTTGCCAACAAAAATATTGCCGCCAGTGACCAACGTGCCGCCGGCGCCGATTGAGAGGCTTCCGGTGACGGGTGTTCCATTTGTCCCGCCTCCAACAAAGAATCTCTGCAAGGCGGACATTTCTGTTCCGGCCCCGATGGACCAGGTGCCGGCATTGTTGAAAAAGAACATCTCCGCCGTTGTCGTGCCGGTGAGTGCGCCGCCGATGCCGTTATTGAAGAATTCGGTATCGGTCGCGACAGGAGGCGCGAGGGCCGGATCTTTGCCATCCGTTCCGTCGATCCAGTTGGAAGCCGCGCCAAGATTGCCGCCCGACACGCCGATCCAAGAGAAATCCCGGGTCGGGAAGATGGCCGGATCATCCGTGGCGGGATCGGTCTCCGAGTTGAATGCGGGCGCGGTATTCGCCGCGAAGCTTATGTTGGTAAAAGCGTAGCTACTGATCACACCGGTGGCGTTTTGCAGGTTTATCGTCAGCGTTTGGCCATTTGTGAAAATGGGTCCCGAATAGATCTCCATGCCGTTGGCGATCTCGATCTTGTCCCCGTCGGCGAATCCGGTGATCGCGTTTGCCATAATGGCGGTGGGCGAGCCCAGGATCAGCGTCTCCGGTGCCCCGGCGCTGAAGGCAATCGTCTGCCCTGCCCCGAGCACGCCGTCGATCGCCAACGTTGCCCCCGGCTCGATGGTCATGGACCCGGTGCCGCTGACCGCCCCCTGGATTTCCAGTTCCCCGCCGGTGGAGGAACCCGGGACGCTGTTGTTGGAAGCCTCGACCTTGCCGTTATTGATGAGCGAGGCGGCGATCAGCCCGTAACCTGCCAAGGTTCCAGTATTGATCGCGGTATCGCCGCTTTGTGGAATGTCTGTTGAGTTGCCGGAACCCGAGGCCAGCGTCCAGTCACTGGGGCTTTCCAGGTTGATGGTGCCGCCAATCCACGTCCAGGTTGATCCCGCCATGAGAAAAGCTCCCGGCCACTACGGACGTTATGGAAACATCGTTGTCTCGATACTTGCGCCAAAGCAGTTTGGCGTAAGTCAAGTCATCTGGCAGCGGGACTGACTTCGCGGTCTCCGAATATCTTGCTTGTTCATGCTCGTTACCCAATAACTATCATAAAGCAATAATTTTAATAATGTCAACCGCGGTTGCCGGTCTCCGGCGTCTTCGCCAGACAAATTTCTTGTCCCGCGGTTGGCTGCGGAAGAAAAGCGGCCGGCGTGCTTCCGCGACCTATAGTAAGGCGCGGATCGTGTTTATACTACTTTGGGTTGGCATTGACGGCCTGATATGGCAGCGATCGAGTAATGGTCATGCGGAACCCTCGGCAGGCACCCTCCTTCAGGCGCCTCCCTTCGGGCAATTGCTCTTTGGGCAGCTCCCTTCGGGCAACCCCTGTTCGGATGCCGGAGAGGTGTTCTACTATCGCATTCGATCAATCCGGCCATCGCTCTCGACTCGTCATGCCCCGCCATAGCGACCGCGATCGCGTGGTGCCCAACCAGGAACCCTGATCCATGCCTTTCCGTACCCTCGATACCGTAGACGTCGCCGGTCGGCGCGTCCTGTTGCGCGCCGATCTCAACGTTCCCATGCGCGACGGCAAGATCTCGGACCTGACCCGTATCGAGCGCTTGTCCCCGACGATTCGCGAGTTGTCGGAAAAGGGCGCCAAGGTGATCGTGTGCAGTCATTTCGACCGCCCCAAGGGCAAGCGCGTGCTGTCGATGTCGCTCGCGCCGATGGCCGCCGCGTTGGGTCAGGTCCTGGGCAGGCGCGTCCGCTTCGTCGAGGACTGCACCGGCGTCGCCGCCGAACAGGCTGTCGATCGCATGTCCGCGGGTGACGTGCTGGTGCTGGAAAACACCCGCTTTCACGCCGGCGAGGAAAACAACGATCCGGTCTTCGCCGCGGCACTCGCGAAACTGGCCGATATTTTCGTCAATGATGCGTTTTCGGCGGCGCATCGGGCGCATGCCAGTACCGAGGGCGTGGCGCATCTGCTGCCGGCCTATGCCGGCCGGCTGATGCAAGCCGAACTGGAGGCGCTGGATGCGGCGCTGGGGAACCCGGTGCGTCCTGTCGGTGCGATCGTCGGCGGTGCCAAGGTGTCGACCAAGCTGGAACTGCTGGGCAACCTGGTGGCCAAGGTCGATGTCCTGATCATCGGCGGGGCCATGGCCAACACCTTCCTGGCGGCGCAGGGGAAGGGCGTCGGCACGTCGCTGCAGGAAGCCGAGATGCACGGGACCGCGCTGGAAATCATCGCCAAGGCGCAGGCTGCCGGCTGCCGGATCGTCCTGCCGACGGACGCTGTTGTCGCCCGCGCGTTCGAGCCCAATCCGCCCACCGAGACGGTTGCCATCGATGCCGTTCCGGCAGACGCGATGATCCTGGATGTCGGACCTGCCTCGGTCGCCGCGCTGGTCCAGCTTCTGCCGTCGCTGAAGACGCTGGTCTGGAACGGTCCGCTGGGTGCGTTCGAGACGCCGCCGTTCGATGCCGCGACCGTCGCCTTGGCGCGGGCCGTGGCCGCCGCCACGGAAACCGCGGGGTTGCGCAGCGTGGCCGGCGGCGGGGACACGGTATCGGCGCTGCGCCACGCCGGGGTGCTCGACCGGTTGAGCTATGTGTCCTCGGCTGGCGGGGCATTCCTGGAATGGCTGGAAGGCAAGACGCTGCCGGGTGTCGCCGCGTTGGAGGGCTGACGGGCGCCGGCGTTCGGGATAAGGGTCCTCGGATGAGCAGGGTCTATCTCGCGGGTCCCGATGTTTTCCTGCCCGACGCCGTGGCGTGGATGGAGCGGAAGAAGGCGATCTGCGCCGGGTTTCACTTGACCGGTGTCTCCCCGCTCGACGACCTGCCGAGCGAGCCGCCCGCATGGGCCGAACTGCCTGAATGGCGCCGGATCGCTCGGCGGAACGAGGCGCATATCCGCGGCTGTTCGGCGGTGGTCGCCAACCTGACGCCGTTCCGTGGGCCCAGTGCCGATGTCGGCACAGTGTTCGAGATTGGCTTTGCCCGTGGCCTCGGCCTGGCGGTGTTCGGCTATGCGACGGTGGCGACGGCGTTTCTCGACCGCACCCTGTTGTCGATCGGCGGGGGACGGCAGGCGGCGGACGGTTCGTGGTGGGACCCGGACGGGCTGCTGGTCGAGCAGTTCGGGCTGTTCGACAACCTGATGATCGAGGGTGGTATCACCGATTCCGGCGGTGCCCTGGTCCTGGGCGAGCAGGATCGCTGGCACGATCTGTCCGTATTCGAACGCTGCGTCCGGGTGGCCGCGGATGCCATACGCGCGGCCGCGCCGTGATGATAGCGTTTCGACCTGTCTGCCTGACCGCCTTGCTGGAGTTGCCGCCATGACGCCGACATTGGTCCATACAGCCGATCTGCATGTGCTGATCGGGCCGCCGATCGTGATCGGAGAAACCCAGGAAGGACTGCGGCGCGTCATCCCCATCGTCGGCGGCACGGTGCGCGGGGAGCGGCTGAATGGCACGGTGCTGTCGGCGGGCGCCGATTTCCAGGTGATCCGTCCGGACGGCTACACGACGCTGGAGGCCCGCTATGTCGTCCGCCTGGATGACGGGGCACTGGTCTATGTCGTCAACACGGGGGTCCGTTTCGGTCCGCAAGCGGTGATGGCGCGCATCGCCAATGGCGAGATCGTCGATCCCAACGAGGTTTATTTCCGCACCACGCCGCGCTTCGAGACCGCCTCACCCGCCCATCAATGGCTGACCCGGCCGCTTTTCCTGGCGACCGCCGCCCGCTATCCGGACCATGTCGAGATCGCTGTTTTCGAGGTCGGCTAGTATCGCGCATCAGAGAAGCGCGACACGTCGCAGGTTTGTTTGAGTGACCGATTCACGCGGGAAATCGTGGTCACTGCGTGAGTCGCGCCTTACTGCGATCGGGCGCTAGTGTCCCGAATCTGAAGTTCGCCACAATGGGCGAACCTCAGATTCGAAACACTAGCTCTTTGTTTTCAGTGGCCTGCTGGTCCCAGAAGCCCCCGGCAAGATGCGACGAACTTCTGGGGCAGGACACTAGAGCGTGATCGGCTGAGGCCGAAGGTCAGAAGGCGTGAATCATGCGAGCAAACATGACTCTTTCCCTCAGGCGAGGGTTTCCAGCAGTCCCGCCATCAGTGCGGCCCGTTGCGCCAGGTGGCCCCACAGGATGTGCTCGTGGCTGGCATGGGCGCCGGCGCCGGGACAGCCCAGTCCATCCAGTGTCGGTATGCCCAAGGCGGCCGAGAAATTCCCATCCGAACCGCCGCCGCGATGCTGCTTGGGCAGCGCCAGGCCGACCTGCTGGGCGACCCCCTGGGCGTGCGCGTACAGCGCCGAGATCCCCGGCGTTTCCGTGTAAGGCGGCCGGTTCATCCCACCCTCGACGATCACCCGGCATCCGGCGGTCTTTGCCGTCAGGCCCAGTATTTTTGCCTCCATCAGGGCGCCGTCCGCGGCGGAGTTCACCCGCAGATCGATCTCGCATCCGGCGTCCGGCGAAATCACGTTCGGTCGCGAGCCACCCCAGATGGGTGCCGCGTTCAGCGTGATGCCGCGATCGATGTCCACCATGCGGTGCAAGCCGATGATCTGGTGCGACAGCTCCACGATCGCCGAGGCGCCGTCTTCGAAGGCGGTGCCGGAATGGGAGCCGCGTCCTTCCACGCGCATGGTGAACCGTCCGACGCCCTTGCGAGCGGTCACGCAGGCGCCGCTGGCCGCGGCCGGTTCGGGGATCAGCACGGTCGCGGCCTGGGCGGCTTCCTGCTCGATCAGCCAGCGGCTGGTCGGGCTGCCGACTTCCTCATCCGGGGTCAGCAGCAGGACGATGGGCCGTGGCGTGGCGATATTCTGCCGCAGGATCGACCGCAGTGCGTGGAAGGCCAGGAAACTGCCGGCCTTCATGTCGTAGATGCCGGGGCCGTGGGCCTTGGCGCCGTTCACCACGTAGGGCATCGAGTCCAGTGTGCCGTGCGACCAGACCGTGTCGAGATGCCCGGAGACCAGGACCGGCTTTTCCGTCGATGCGCCGGGCGTGCGGGCGATCAGGTTGTCGCCGTAGCCGTCTCGGCCCGGAATGCGCGTGATGGCCGCGCCGGCCCGGGTGAGTTCGCCCTCGACCAGGTCCATCAGGCGATTGACCGCCGAACCGTCGGTCGTTGGGGTTTCCATTTTGACCCACGCCGACAGCTCGGTCAGCAGGTCCTCGGGTGTTCCAACCTCAGTCGCCGGCATCGTGTCCCCTTGTCTTCGCGGTCAGAGACCATGTGCACGCGGTTCGGCCCCTTGTCTATCGGGCGGCCCGGAATGGCCGCGGCACAGGCATGAGAAGCCCGGATGGCCGGGGATGTCCGACGTGCGGAGCCGCCGTAGCGTGTTCATGGCGGTTGTCGAGGCAATTCGACTGGTGCTAATTTTCAGGAATGAATTTTCGTGAAATCGGACGGCGGCCTATCGAGACCGTAGCGGTCGCGACCGGTTATTTCGAGCGGACGCAAATCCTGCGGGGCCAGGCAATCGTCCGCCTTGGACCCGAAATGAAAAGCCATCTGCAAAAGGCTGGCGGCCTGACATTCGAGCCGATCCGGTATTCCACGACTGTCAGGAACTACACGCTCGAAAATGTCGTGCTGGACGCCGACACCCTGGTACTCGTCAAAGACGGCGTGACGATCAAGGAAACAGCTTATTTCGTGCCCGGCAACAAAAGCCACGAGCCCACCATCGACGATGACGCGCTGATCCGGCTGTCGCCCGACGAAGACATCATCCTAGGCTATAACAACGCGCACGGAGGATACCAGCACTGGCTGGTACAATGCGTACCGGCCTTCGACTGGTCGTTACGCCAGAAACGTCACCGCCCGGTTCGGCTCCTGATGCCGGCGCTGCAGCCGTGGCAGGAGGATTTCCTGCGTATCCTCGGGCACGACAGCGTTCCGCGCCTGCTGCCCGAAGCCGGCAAGCAATATCTGTTGCCGCGTATCGAGTTCTCGGAATTTCTGAATGGGGCGACCAGCTTCCGTATTTGCTTGAGCCTGCTTGATACCACGCGGCGCATATTGAAGGCCTTGCCGGCTTTCCCATCGGACCACAAGATAATCTATGTCCCCTGTGCCAATCCTTACTACGGATCCGTGGTGAACGAGGCGGAAATACAGGCTTTTGTCCAAAGGCATGGTATTCTTGTCCTGGACCAGAAAAATCTCGATATGGCGACGCGCATCAATCTGTTCCGCAACGCCGATCTGGTCATGGGCCCGCATGGTCAGGGGTTGACGGACATCCTGTTCTGCAAGCCAGGCACGGTGCTTTGGGAATGGACCCCCCGGCATCTGCTGAACGCATCGATGAACCGTCTTGCCCAGGCGGTCGGCGCTCGTTACCACGGCGATATGTTTGACAGCATTGCCGATCCGGAGCGTCAGGGCAGTTGGGTGGTTGACGTTGTCCGGATCGCGCAAGGCCTGGCCGAATTCGTCAACCGTCCGAAACATCCCGCCGCGGGTCTCGATGCGGCCACGCCACAACCCGCGACCGCGGCAGGCAAACCGGTCGACGAACTTATGATGGCGTTCGAGAGTCTGGGCATCAACTGCGAATTCGGTCTGATGCAGCGCCATGCCGGTGTCGAACCGCTCGGGCTGCTGCGGTTCGCCGCCATGATGGTGCCGATGGAGGTTCACGTCGAGAAGCTGGTCGACGCCCTGGAACGCCGGTTTGAGGGCCTTGGCACGCCCGGCACCATCACCGTCTATCCGACCCCCGAGAATGGCGAGTTCATGGCTCGCGAGTCGGTCTACAATCTGCAGTACCACACCGGTATGTACCCGAGGGAAATCACCGCCGAGGAGTTGCAGGTCAGGGAGACGAAACGGCTTAATTTCCTGCGGCGGAAATTTGCGGAGGACCTGGAAGCCGGGGAAAAAATCTGGGTATGGCAATCGGAAGGGTTGACCCGCACCGATCAGATCCTGCCGCTGCTCAAGACCTTGCGTGCCATTGGACCCAACAAGTTGCTATGGGTTGTCACCGCCGACGACGCACACCCGCCGGGAACAGCCGAATGCCTGGAACCGGATTTTTTCAAGGGATATATTCAGCGTCCCGCGTCACTCAGGAGCAATCTCGAACTCAGCGCGTTCTCGTGGATCGGCGCATGTCAGAGCGTCTACGATCTGTGCTTTCCGCCGGAGATCATCCCGGCGCCGGTCGTGCTGGCGTCAGCCGTGCCGGCGCCAGTCGTGCCGGCGGAAGCCGCACCTGAACGTCCGCCGGTCAATGATTTATCGCCGCCGCCACCGCGGGAAATCACCGACGAGCCGGGCCCGCGCACGCTGTCCGGAATGGCGTTCCTGGCGCAAAACCCGGCAACCGTTCCGGCCAATCCCGGGCCGGCGGCGATCAGCCGTCCTTCGGGATTGGGCGGGCTGCTGAGCGCGGCCTTCCGACGTGTGCGAGGGCAGCGCCCCTGACCGGTTCGATAGGGATAGATATGTCCCGCTAGATATGCCCCGCTAGATATGTCCAGGCTGGCCAATTTGAATCCGCCGCGGAAAAGCGTCACCCTGGGGTCACGATGGCCTGGCGAAGGAGAAGAGTGTGATTGACGGTGAAGCCTGGACTCCGGCGCCCCGCTGATGCGTATTTTCACCAACTGGCGGGACGTGCCGCCGGACGCGCGCGGCGCCACAGTCGCACTAGGTAACTTTGACGGCGTGCATCTTGGGCATGCCAGCGTCATCCGCGCGGCCCACGCCGCTCGGCCGGATGCGCCGTTGGGGGTGCTGACGTTTGAACCGCATCCGCGTGAGGTGTTCCGGCCCGACGATCCGCCGTTCCGGCTGACGCTGTCCGCCGAACGCGCCGATGCGCTGGCGGCGCTGGGCGTCAACGTGCTGTACGAACTGCCGTTCAACCACGAATTCAGCCTGATGACGGCTGAGGACTTCGTCGGCGAGGTGCTGCATCGGGGGTTCGGTGTCCGGCATCTGGTATCCGGCCAGGACTTCGCTTTCGGACACCGCCGGGGTGGCAACACCCGATTCCTGGCCGATCGGGCGGAGGCGCTTGGCATGGGCGTGACGCTGGTGCCTCCGGTGACCGATGCCCACGGGCCGCTGTCGTCCACGCGCATCCGCCGAGCGCTGCAAGATGGTTATCCCGAACGGGCCACCGCCGAGTTGGGTCGCGCCTGGGCGATTCGCGGCATTGTCAGTCACGGCGACAAGCGTGGCCGCACCATCGGCTTTCCCACCGCCAACGTCCCGCTTGGCCGGCATCTGGAGCCGGCGCGGGGGGTGTATGCGGTGACCGTCCGTCTGGCCGACGGGGCGACGCACAAGGGTGTCGCCAATATCGGCCGCCGCCCGACGGTGAACGCCGGCACCGAAAGCCGCCTGGAGGTCAATCTGTTCGACTTCAACCGGGACATCTACGGCACCGACATCACCGTGGCGCTGCACACCTACATCCGGCCGGAAATAAAATTCGCCGGCCTGGATGCGCTGAAGGCGCAGATTGCCGCCGATGCCGCGGAGGCCCGGCGGCTTCTCGGCTGACACATCACGCCTGACCCACCCTTGCGCCCGCCGCCCCCCCTGAGCCACTTTGCGGCAACGCCATGCTGACAAGGTCCGTCCCGATTCCCACCAACGAACAACCGAAGCCTCCCCGCAAAACCGCTCGCAAACCCAAGCCGGCCACCGGGGCGGTGTTCGAACCGCTGAAGACCGAACGCCTGACACTGCGTCCGCTGCGATCCGCCGATGCCGAGGCGCTGCACCGCCTGGTCAACGACTGGGAGGTGACCCGCACCCTGGCGGAGATTCCCTATCCCTATCCGCGTGACCTGGCCGATGAGTGGATCGCCTCGACGCAGGCGGAGCTTGGTGCCGGGGCCGCCTATCACCTGGCGATCACCGGCAAGGAGGGCCGGAAGGAGACGATCGTCGGGGTCGTCGGGCTTCGTCTCGATGCCGCCCGCCGCACCGGCCGGCTGGGGTATTGGGTCGGCCGAGCGTACTGGAAGCACGGGGTGGCGACCGAGGCGGCGCGGCGAATGACGAGTTGGGCCTTCGCCAACCTGCCGCTGGACCTGATCGCGGCCGAGGTCACCGAAGGCAACGACGGTTCCTGCAAGGTGCTGCGCCGGGTGGGCTTCCGGGAAGTCGGGACCGGGGTTCGGTCGTCGCTGACCAACCGCGACGAACACACGGTTATCGTGTTCGAGGCGACTCGCGACGATATCTTTGGCCGTCCCGAGGCGCCGGCGGCCGATACGGATGTTCCTGATGCCAGGCCGCTGCTGCTGGTCGCCGCCTGCGCGCTGGTCGATGTCGATGGCCGTGTGCTGCTGGCGCGCCGGCCGGAGGGCAAGAAGATGGCCGGGCTGTGGGAGTTTCCCGGCGGGAAGTTGAACCCCGGTGAAACGCCGGAGGTCGCGCTGATCCGCGAACTGAAGGAAGAACTCGGGATCGACGTGACCGCCGCCTGTCTGGCACCGTTCGCGTTTGCTTCGCACGACTATGAGGGGTTTCATCTGCTGATGCCGTTGTTCCTGTGCCGTCGCTGGAAAGGCATCCCGACGGGGCGGGAGAACCAGACCCTGGCCTGGGTACGGGCGTCGAAGCTGACCGAGTATGAGATGCCGGCCGCCGACAAACCGCTGATCCCGCTGCTGCGCGATTTTCTTTAACCCATTTACAGGCGGCCGGCGCCGCCTGAAACTGGGCTGAAGTCTTTGTTTGATCGCATGATTCACGCGCCTTGGACGTTCCGCCCAGCGCGATCGGATACTCTGAGGAATGACCCGATGACCCAGAAGAACCCCACCGCCTGCCTGCTGGTGATCGGCAACGAGGTGTTGTCCGGCCGCACCCGCGACGCGAACATCCAGTTCCTGGCGACAGGTTTGGGGAACCGGGGCATTCCGCTGCGCGAAGTGCGGGTGATCCCCGATGTTCCCGAAACGATTATCGCGACGGTGAACGAGGTGCGGGCCAAGTTCGACTATGTGTTCACCACGGGTGGGATCGGGCCGACCCATGACGACATCACCAGCGAGTGCATCGCCGCGGCGTTCGGTGTGCCGTGGGAGCATCATCCGGTGGCCTGGCCGCGCATGGAAGCCAGCTATAAGCCCGGCGATTTCAATGCGGCTCGGCAACGTATGGCGACGATGCCGCGTGGTGCGGTGCTGATCGAGAATTCCATCAGCGTGGCGCCGGGTTTCCAGATGGAGAATGTCTATGTGATGGCCGGGGTGCCTCGGGTCATGCAGTCGATGTTCGAGTGGCTGGCGCCTCGGCTGGAAGGCGGTGCCAAGATCGAGATGCGGGCTGTCCATGTCGTCGGGCTGCCGGAAGGGGTGATTGCGGAGGGGCTGGAGGCGGTGCAGAAGCGCTATCCCGAGCTGGATCTAGGGAGCTACCCGTTCTACCGGGCGAGCGGCAATGGGGTGGCCCTGGTGGCGAAAGGGCCGGATGGCGAGGCGGCGGAACGCGCGATCGCCGAGGTGACGGAACTGATCATTGGTTTCGGTAAAGTGCCGATCCCGGGAGAGCCGCCGGAGGTTTGATTGGGCTGCTCCATTCGCTTCGCCGTCGCCTTTCTTGTATGCTGCCAGGGTGCCAGAACCTGATGACCTGTTTGGCGCCCCCGATCCCGTGGCGCCCCCTGAACCCACCATCAACCGGCCGCTTGCGGACCGGCTGAGGCCGGCCTCGCTTTCCGAAGTTGTCGGCCAGGATCATTTGCTGGGCCCCGAGGGCGCGCTGACGCGCATGCTGGAGCGGGGGTCGCTTGCGTCGCTGATCCTGTGGGGACCGCCGGGTGTGGGCAAGACGACGATTGCCCGGCTGTTGGCGTCGCGGGCCGGGCTGGCCTTTGTCCAGTTATCTGCGGTGTTTTCTGGCGTTGCCGATTTGAAGCGGGCGTTCGACGATGCCACCAAGCGCCGCCGGCTAGGGCAGGGGACGCTGCTGTTCGTGGACGAAATCCACCGTTTCAACAGGGCGCAGCAGGACGGGTTCCTGCCGGTGGTGGAGAACGGCACCGTTACCCTGATCGGTGCCACTACGGAAAACCCGTCGTTTGCGTTGAACGGGGCGCTGTTGTCACGGTGCCAGGTCATGGTGCTGCGGCGGCTCGACGATCCGGCGCTTGAACGCCTGCTGGTCCGTTCGGAGGAGGAGATCGATCGTCCGCTGCCTCTGACCGAGGATGCCAAGGCGACGTTGCGCGCCATGGCTGACGGTGACGGGCGGTATTTGCTGAACATGGTCGAGCAGATCATTGCGCTGCCGGGGGACACGCCGCCGCTCGACACCGCCGCGCTGTCCGAACTGCTGTCCCGCCGAGCGGCGCTGTACGACAAGGACCGGGAAGAGCACTACAACTTGATCTCGGCCTTGCATAAGTCGCTGCGGGGGTCCGATCCCGACGCCGCGTTGTATTGGTTCGCCCGCATGCTGAACGGCGGCGAGGACCCGCGGTATATCGCTCGCCGGCTGGTTCGTTTTGCCGCCGAGGATATCGGGATGGCTGATCCCAATGCGCTGACGCAGGCGCTGGCGGGGTGGGAAACGTACGAACGGCTGGGGTCGCCGGAGGGGGAGTTGGCGATCGCTCAGGTCGTTGTCTATCTCGGCACGGCGCCGAAATCGAATGCGGTCTATACCGCGTTTGGCCAAGCCAGGGCGGCGGCGAAGAATACCGGCAGCCTGATGCCGCCGGCCCATATCCTGAACGCGCCGACCAAGCTGATGAAGCAACTCGGCTATGGCGCGGGCTACGAATACGACCATGGGACGGAGGATGCGTTCTCCGGCCAGAACTATTTTCCGGATGGGATGGACCGGGTCGCGTTCTATCAGCCGAAGGATCGCGGGTTCGAACGCGAGATCGGCCGGCGGCTGGAGTATTGGGCGGAACTGCGGGCGAAACGGTAATTCGGGTTCAGTGGAAGGCCTTGGCGATGCGGCCCCAGTCCTCGATCGCCGCTTCGTGGCCCGGAACGATCGGAATGACCAGTTGGGAGAGGCCGCCGTCGCGCATTGCCTCGATGCGTTGCTTGATGTCCTGTTCGGTGCCGGTGAACGTTGTCTGGCGGATCAGTTCGGCGCTGATGAAGCGTTCTTCCTCGGGCTTTATCGCTACGCAGTGGCCGGTGTGGTTCATCAGGTAGCGGGCGTCGGCCGGTTCGAACCTGCGTGCTGCTTCGACGTAGCCTTGCAGTACGGCCTTCACGCTGTCGGGCACGGGCGAGGTGTTCAGCCAGCCCTCCATGTCCACATCGGCGGCGCGGTGCAGCAGGACGGCCGCACGAGGGCCTGCTTCGGCCCGCACGCGGGGGCTGTCCAGGGTCTCTCCGTCGCGCAGGAGGCAGCCCCAGACCCAGGCGGAGGCGTACAGATCGCCGGCGGGCCGGCCGCTGTCGGCCCAGGTTTTCTGCATGCCTCGGAGGGCTGCCAGGCCGTCGTCGACGCCCGACATCACCGTTTTCCAGGCGGCGCCATGCCTGGCGGTCATCTGGCGGCCTTTGGGTCCGAGGGCGGAGATGTGCAGCTTGATCGGGTCCTTGATGTTGATCAGCCCCAGCTCCGGGTTGAGGAACCTGATCTTTTTGCGGACGCCGGGATCGACCTCGGCTTCGGTGGTCTCGCCGTTCAGCAGCGCGTAGACGACGCGGATGTATTCTTCCATGTCGGCCAGTTTCATGGCGCCCAGGCCCATTGCCCGGCGGGCGGAAAATCCGGTGCCGACGCCGAAATCGATGCGGCCGGGGGCCATGGCGTTCAGGGTCGCGAAACCGGCCGCGGTTACGGCGGGGATGCGGTTGGTTGGCACCAGCACGCCGGTGCCCAGGCGGATGCGGGAGGTCTTCAGGGCGGCCCCGCCCATGGCGACGAACGGGTCGGCCACCAGCATCTGGGTGTCGTAGAACCAGGTGTGGGTGAACCCGAGTTCCTCGGCCCGCTGCGCCACTTTCCAACTGTCGCCGGATGTCGGGATGCCGATGCCGAATTCCATGATCGTTGTTCTCCCTGGTTTGGTGGGAGCTTAACGCGGGGCTGGGGGAGCGTCCAATGCGCGGGTGCCGGTGGGTGGGGCCAGTGAGTTTGCACTTCGGGACTTTGCGGGCGGTCTCGTTTTGGAAACGCAGTGTGGACAAGCGGATTGATCTTCTGGGCGTGCGTCCCGGCGCATTGCGGACATCCTGAACGGCCGGTGCGAAAACGGCGGGTGCGAACGCCGGCTTTGGCCCCCAAAAAGCGGAAATCCTGCCAGACCCACCACGTCCCGGGGTCCGACCTTGACCCC
>DATAZJ010000193.1:0-5093 GCA_036272115.1 Rhodopila sp.
CCCTCTCGACCACCCGCCCCATTAATGGGATCAAAGGGCCGCCGGCCCTTTGCGGGTCCGGGCAGAGCCCGGCCTTCCCTCCTAAGCCGCTGTCCCCAGATAGGCGCGGATGACGTCCCGGTTCTGACGGACGTTGTTGGGGGTGCCGTCGGCGATCTTGCGGCCGAAGTTTACCACCACGACTTTGTCGGACACCGACATCACAAGGCTCATGTGGTGTTCCACCAGCAGCACGGTGACGCCTTGCACATCGCGCACGCGGCGGATCTGGCCTTCCAGGGTGTGGACCTCGTCGTGGTTCAGGCCCGCCGCCGGTTCATCCAGCAACAGCAGCTTCGGTTCGGCGGCGAGGGCACGAGCCAGCTCGACCCGCTTACGGATGGGAAACGGCAGGCCGGCGGCGACGCGGTGGGTGAAGGCGCCGAGGTTCATGAACTCGATCAGATCCATCGCCTTGTCGCGTACCGACGCTTCCTCGCGTCCCACGGACGGCAGGCGGAAGGCGTTCTCCACGAAGCCGGCGCTGGTGCGGCTATGGCGGCCGACCATGACGTTCTGCAGCACCGTCAATCGATCGAACAGCGCGACGTTCTGGAAGGTTCGGCCGATCCCGATCGCCGAAATCCTGTGCCGCGGGACCGCCATCACCGACCGGCCCTCGAACGTGATTTCCCCGGCGCTGGGCTGATACAGCCGGCTGAGACAGTTGAACAACGTCGTCTTGCCGGCGCCGTTGGGGCCGATCAGCCCGGCGATCTGCCCGGGCATCACGTCGAAGGTGACATCGTCGAGTGCGACCACGCCGCCAAAACGAAGGGTCACGCCCCGGACGGACAAAAGCGGCGTCGAATTTTCAGACATTGTGTCGATGCATCCCCCAGTGCGCCGGGCTGGATCGCTGGCCGATCCTTGTTCTCCGAGCGGTCTCTACACTGCGCAAGGACGGTGTCGCGCGCAAGCGCCCGCGTTGACCGCTTGTGTCACGCTGCTAACCTCCGGCGCATGGGAACGTTCCAATTCGACCACCTGCACCTCCGCAGCCCCGACCCTGACGCCACGGCTCGGTTTTTCGAGACCATGTTCGATGCCGAGGCAACCCGCGGCGTGTATCCGCCGGGCACGCTTTATCCGGGCCAGATGCGTGTAATGCTGAATGTCGGTGGTCAGAAAATCCTGATCGCCCCGACCCATCCGCACGATGCGATGACGCCGGCGCCGGCGTTTCCCTATTACGGCCTGGAGCATATCGGCTTCACCGTGGAAGACCTGGATGCGACGATCGCGGCGCTGCAGGCGAAGGGCGCGGATGTGGCGGTCGGGCCGCTGACGCGGGACGCCGGAACCTATCTGGCGTTCATCCGCGGTCCTGAGGGCATCATGGTGGAACTTGTCCAGAAGCGACGGAACGCCTCGTAATCAGCGTCCCGTACTACGGGTCGCTGGCTGAACCGGCGGCTGGATCGGGGACGGCGGCGAGCAGCGGTCTCTCGCCATGGGTGTGACGGTCTTGCCGCCGATCGTTCGCGCGCAACCCCGTCGCTTGCCCCAACCGCTACCAGGCCGATATGTTCAGCCATGAGCCAAATCCATCACACCAAGGTCCTGATCATCGGCGCCGGACCCGCCGGCTATACCGCCGCGATCTATGCCGCACGCGCCAACCTGTCGCCGATCCTGGTGGCCGGCATGCAGCCCGGCGGCCAACTGATGATCACCACCGATGTCGAGAACTACCCGGGTTTCGCCGACGTCATCCAAGGCCCCTGGTTGATGGAGCAGATGGAGGCCCAGGCCACCCATGTCGGAACCCACGTCATCCATGACATCATCACCAGGGTGGATTTCGCCAGCGCGCCGTTCCGCTGCCACGGCGACTCGGGCGACCTGTACACCGCCGATGCGATCATCATCGCCACCGGTGCGCAGGCCCGCTGGCTGGGTCTCGAGTCGGAGCAGACCTTGCAGGGCCGCGGCGTGTCCGCCTGCGCCACCTGTGACGGATTTTTCTATCGCGGCAAGACGGTCGCCGTGGTCGGTGGCGGCAACACGGCGGTGGAGGAAGCGCTTTATCTGACGCACCACGCCGACAAGGTGACGCTGATCCATCGGCGCGACAGTTTGCGGGCAGAAAAAATCCTGCAGAACCGGCTGTTCGCCCATCCCAAGATCGAGGTGGTCTGGAACAGCACGGTGAAGGAGATCGTCGGCGGCGGCACGCCGGAGGTCGTCACCGGAGTCCGCCTGCACAACACCGCCACGAACGACGAATCGGTGCTGCCGGTGGACGGCGTATTCGTCGCCATCGGGCATTCCCCCACCACCGCGATCTTTGCCGGACACGTCGATATGGACGCCGAGGGCTACATCCGCACCACATCCGGCAGCACCAGGACCTCGGTCCCCGGTGTGTTCGCGGCCGGCGACGTGCAGGATAAAATCTTTCGCCAGGCGGTCACGGCAGCCGGAACCGGCTGCATGGCGGCCTTGGAAGCCGAGAAATACATCGCCGAACACGAGATGCGTCCCTCTTTTGCCGCGAACTGAGCGAAAATCACCGGAAGGCGTCAAATTCCATCACATGACTCGTGAAAGTATGGTTAGCTTTGACGCGCTGCACACAGGCGAGGCGGGCGGCTGACTGAACACGGCCGAGATCCGCCCTGCCGATGGGAGAGGCTTGGTGATGGACTGGGATAAGCTGCGTGTGTTTCACGCCGTGGCGGAGGCTGGCAGTTTCACGCATGCCGGGGACACGCTCAGCCTAAGCCAATCGGCCGTCTCGCGTCAGATTTCCGCGCTGGAGGAAGCTCTCCAGGTTCCGCTGTTCCACCGCCATGCGCGCGGACTGATCCTGACCGAACAGGGCGAGTCGCTGAACCGCACCGTGCGGGAAGTTTTCGCCAAGCTGGCGATCACCGAGGCGCTGCTGACGGAAAGCAAGGAAAAGCCCGCCGGCCGGATCAAGGTGACCACGACCGTGGGCTTCGGCTCCGCCTGGCTGGCACCGCGGTTGAATGGTTTCCTGGAAGCCTACCCGGATGTGTCGGTGTCGCTGCTGCTGGATGACGCCGAACTCGACCTGGCGATGCGGGAGGCCGATGTGGCGATTCGCATGCATCCGCCGAAGCAGCCCGACCTGGTGCAGCGGCATCTGATGACGATGCAGTGGCACGTTGTCGCATCCCCGGAATACCTCAAGAAGCACGGCGTGCCGCAGCGGGCGGAGGATCTCGACGCCCATCGCCTGATCCTGTTCGGCCAGCACCACCCGCCGATTCAGGAGGTCAACTGGCTGGCGGAAGCCGGAAGGCGTCCCGGCAATCCACGCCGTGCGCTGCTGGAGGTGAACTCGATTCAGGCCGTGCTGCTGGCGATTCGCTCCGGCATGGGGATCGGCGCGGTGCCCGACTATGTGGTGGCGGAGAATCCGGACCTCGTTCACGTGCTGACTGACCTGAAAGGGCCGAAGGTAGACGTGTTTTTTGTCTACCCGGAGGAGTTGCGGAATTCCAAGCGGGTAGCCGTATTCCGCGACTTCCTGCTGGCGCGGCTCGCGGAAATCCACTGACGGTTAATCGCGAGCTGCCATTTTGTGCAAAAACAACGGGTTAATTAGCCGTTGAGACTCAGTCTCGTTCGGAACGCACCCCAGACATTCGCTTTTCACGGGGCATCATGAAAAGCCATGCATGAGTGACATGCCCGCTGCCGGTTCTCGGCACTGGTTGCTTCGCAACTGCGATATTAGACAAAGGATATCAGTTACGGCGGCACTGCCGTCAGAGTTCCAGCGCCAGTCGCTGGAAAGGGGCCTCTGGCCCCTGCGTCTCCCAGACGTGAAGCCTCCCTGTATACTTGCCCCCGGTGAATAACCGGGGGCACTTTCTTTTCAGCCCCCATCATCGTGGCGCGTGCGCGGCCGGCATGCAGAATCGCGTCCATCAGGATGGCGATATCGGCGGCGTTGGTGCGATGGTTTACGATCGCGGCCCGGATCGCCAGTTTGCCGTTGATGGTGGTGGTGGATGGCGCGGCAATCCCGGCTTCCTGGACGTCGGCGACAATGTCGGCGTTCAGCCGGTCCAGGTCGCCGTCGGCGGCGATGAAGCGGAAGCAGACGATGTTCAGCGCGACGGGCGCCAGACGCTCCAGCAGCGGTTCATGGTCGACCCGAGCGGCGAGCAGGGTGGCGAGGTCGCAGGTCTGCTGGGCGACGGCGCCAATCCGGTCGGCTCCGTAGACGGACAGGGTCATCCAGACTTTCAGGGCTCGGAATCCGCGGGACAGGTCGGGGCCGAGGTCACAGGGCCAGATGCCACCGCCGGCCAGACCGCGTTCCTCGCGCCGGAGGTAGGCGGCCTCGGCGGCGAAGGTATCGAGTTGGCGGGAGGCGTCGCGGACCACGATGCAGCCGGCGTCATACGGGACCTGCGCCCATTTGTGGAAGTCGAAGGCAACCGAGTCGGCGTGCTCGATGCCGGCCAGCAGCGGTCGCAACTTCGGCGCCAGCAGCGCGATGGCGCCGAATGCGGCATCGACGTGAAACCACAGATCCTGGGCGGCGGCGAACTCGGCCAGGGCAGTCAGGTCGTCGACGGCGCCGGTGTCGACGGTGCCGGCGGTGCCGACCAGCAGGAACGGGCGGAGGCCGCGTGCCCGGTCTTCGGCAACTCGGGCAGCCAGAAGGTCGGGTCGCATGCGGCCTTCGTTGTCACATGCGATCATTCGCAGGGCGTCGCGGCCCAGGCCGGCCATTTCCATCGCTCGAGGCAGGCAGCCGTGGGCGGCGGCGGAGGTGTAGGCGACCAGCCTGGTATTTCCCACGCCAGTTTTGCGGACGGATGGACCCAGGCTGGCGGATCTTGCGACCAGGACGCCGATCAGGTTGGCGATCGAGGTGCCGGTGACCAGGACACCTGAGGCGGAATCGGGAAAACCGAGCATCTGGGCGGACCAGGCGATGACCTGGCGTTCGATTTCGATGGGGGCGTGGTCTCGGCCGCCGAGGTTGGCGTTCAGGCCGCCGGCTAATAGTTCGGCCAGCATTCCTATGGGTGTGCCGCCGCCGTGGACCCAGCCCGTGAATCTTGGGT
>DATAZJ010000194.1:0-5879 GCA_036272115.1 Rhodopila sp.
GCGGCGGTCAGCGTCAATGGCACGGCTTTGGCCGATCCGAGTGGCGATCGATCGACCGCCACTTCACGCGCCTGCTCGTTTGCCACGGTCGAGGCATCGTCTGCCTCACTCAGCGCCAACACCATAAGCGCCTGCCGACGCTGATCAGGTATCAGCAGCGCAACCAAGTTCACCCAGTCCGAAAACGTCTCGACATCCATGCTGAACCCCAACGGTTGGACAACCAGCCGTATCAGTTTCAACAATGAACGCTATAAGAGCCATGCCGGTTGGTATGATTTGAACCACTAGGGTGCCGCCTTGGCGCCAATACTCGGCGTCGTTACTGACCCGCATTTGTCCTCGTTACGGCGCGTTCACGCCGGCGATACAGGTGCGGATGCGGATACGGATGCGGATGCGGTCAGGCGGCCGGTTCCAACAGCTCGGTGTCGCGCAGCGGGGCCGGATGCTCCGGCGCTCGCGAAACCGAACGAAGGGTTGCGATCCTGGGGCCGATCAGGCGGCGGTAGAGCGCTTCGTATTCGGCGGCGGCGGCAGTCCAACTGAAGCGGCGGGCCATCGCGGCCTGGCGCATGTCGGCGAACTGGGCGTCGTCCTCATAAGCGTCGAACGCCCGGTGGCACGCCGCCATCAGACCGTCGGACGAATGGTCGGCGAACAGGAAACCGGTCGTGCCGTCGTCGATCGTATCGGCCAGCCCGCCGGTCGCGTGGGCGATCGGCAGCGTGCCATAGCGCTGCGCCTGCATCTGGGTCAGGCCGCACGGCTCAAAGCGCGACGGCATCAGCGTGAAATCGCTGCCTGCCACGATCCGCCTGGCCATCGGCTCGTTGAAGCCGATCAGCACGCCGATATCGTCGCGGTGGCGGCGCGACGTGCGGCTCAGCATATGTTCGATCTCCGGATCGCCCAGGCCGAGGATGGCGATCTGGCCACCTTGTTCGACGATGTCGTTGGCAGCCTCGGCGACCAGGTCCAGGCCTTTCTGATGCACCATGCGGGAGACGATGCCGAACAGCGGTCCCTCCGAGGCCCGCAGGCACAGCCCGGTGCGCACCGCGTCGGCGTTGGCCTGCTTGCCGTTCAGGTCGGCCGGATCGAAATGATGCGCCAGATGCGGGTCGCTGCCCGGGTCCCAGCTTTCGTCGATGCCGTTGACGATCCCCGACAGTTGTCCCGCCGCCGCGCGCGCCTGCATCAAGCCGTGCAGCCCGGCGCCCTGGCTTTCGGTGGTGATCTCGGTCGCATGGGTGGGGCTGACGGTGGTCAGGTGGCTGGCATAGAAGCCGCCGGCCTTAAGGAACGACACGCGGCCGTGGAATTCCACCCCGTTCATGTCGAACGCGGCGTCGGGGATGGCCAGGCTATGACGCTGGCCGGCGTCGAAATTGCCCTGGTAGGCGATGTTGTGGATGGTCAGCACGGTGGGAATTTCGGTGCCGTCCCAGCGCATGTAGGCCGGGGTCAAGCCGCCGGGCCAGTCGTTGGCATGCACGATATCCGGCGTCCAGCCCAATCCGCCGCGCCCGGCCGCGATATCCGCCGCCGCCAGCGACAGGCGGGCGAACCGCAGATGGTTGTCCAGCCAGTCCGAACCCTCCGGCGTGCAATAGGGGGTGCCGCGGCGGTCGAACAGCGACGGCGCGGCGACAAGATAGAGGATCGTGCCGTCGGCGAGCCTGGTCTCGCCCAGGCGGGCAGGGGGAATGCCGGCCCGACCCGGCAAGGTGCCCGACCAGACGATGTCGGGAAGCCTGGCCATGACGTCGCGATAGGCCGGCATCAGAAGCCGGACATCGATGCCACGCTGGCGCAGGGCCAGGGGCAGTCCGGCAGATACCTCGCCCAGCCCCCCGGCTTTCGCGAGGCCAGCGACTTCGCTGGTGACGAAAAGAACCTTGATTTCAGACACCAGACCCGACCTTCAGGACCTGGACGGTCCATTCTCGTGCTTTGGCCTGGCATCGGCGGGGCGTCCCCACGTCACTCAAGCCGCACAGCCAAGGATCGGATGACTGCGGGGGACCGCCAACGCAAAGTTCTGTTATCGGCGCGTCATGATCCGGGCGGGTGGTCGGCCGGGCGGGGACGGGGCATCGGGTTGGGATTGGCGCTGGACAATCCCGCCGGTGGTCGCCCGGTTTCTTGGATCGATACAAAAACCATTTGCGCGAAAGCGCGGGCATTTTCATTGCAGATTGTTCGATCGCGATGGCGGCGAACAGATTGTCGGGGGCCGCTATCCCGGCACCGGCGGACACCGGCCGCTGCCGCTGGCGGCATTGTGAACGCCGCCGGCAACCTGAACGGCGAACACCCCGGTCCGGCGCCCGAGAGCCGGTTTGTGATCCGCTGGGGTCGAAGGCCCGGCGGGGTGAACGCCCGGCGGATCAGCGCGTCACCGCTCCACCCACCGCCCTCCTTGGTGGGCAGGCGCGAAAATCCACGGCGAAGTGTTCGTCCCGGTGACGAAAACCGGGCACTTTCGCGGCAGCCGATCAAACGATCGTCAACAAGGCCTTGTGAACGGGGCACGCGGGGGCTAAGCGACCGCCTTCCGCTCACCCCTCCCACCCTCGGCCTGGGGCGCCCGTCCCGGCAATCCTTCCTGACGACCGCCCGCTATCCCTTCCTCCGGCCACCACGACAAAGGTTTCCTGGATGTTCTCCCAGTTGCTTGGCTTCATGTCAGCCGACATGGCCATCGATCTCGGCACCGCCAACACGCTGGTCTACGTAAAGGGCAGGGGTATCGTCCTGGCGGAGCCAAGTGTCGTCGCCATCGCCGAAGTGCGCGGCAAGAAGCAGGTCGTCGCGGTCGGTGAGGAGGCCAAGCAGATGCTCGGCCGCACCCCCGGCTACATCACCGCCAGCCGGCCGCTGCGCGACGGCGTCATCGCCGATTTCGAGGTCGCCGAGGAGATGATCAAGCACTTCATCCGCAAGGTGCATAACCGCCGCGGCTTCGCCTCCCCGCTGATCATCGTCTGCGTCCCGTCCGGGTCCACCGCCGTCGAACGCCGAGCGATCCAGGAAAGCGCCGAAAGCGCCGGCGCCCGCCGGGTGCAACTGATCGAGGAACCGATGGCCGCCGCGATCGGCGCCGGCCTGCCGGTCACCGAACCATCCGGCAGCATGGTCGTCGATATCGGCGGCGGCACGACCGAGGTCGCGGTGATCTCGCTGGGCGGCATCGTCTATTCCCGCAGCGCCCGCGTCGGCGGCGACAAGATGGATGAGGCGATCATCAGCTATATCCGCCGCCACCATAACCTGCTGATCGGCGAGTCCTCGGCCGAACGCATCAAGATGGATATCGGCGCCGCCGCGATGTTCGACCCGAAGGACGACGGACCGTATCGCGAAGTCCGCGGCCGCGACCTGATGAACGGCGTCCCCCGTGAAATCCTCGTTAGTCAGCGTGAAATCGCCGATAGTTTGGCGGAACCGGTATCCGCCATCGTCGAGGCGGTGAAGGTCGCGCTGGAGAACACCCCGCCGGAGCTGGCGGCGGATATCGTCGACAAGGGCATCGTGCTGACCGGCGGCGGGGCGCTGTTGCACCGGCTGGACCAGGTGCTGCGTGACGCCACGGGCCTCGCGGTTGTGATTGCGGAAAATCCCCTGCAATGCGTGGCCCTGGGCACCGGACGTGCATTGGAAGAGCGAAAGCGGCTCAGCAACGTGCTGACAAGCATGTATTAATCCTGCTAAGGTCGGCTCAAGCGTGGACCGCCGGCCGGTTGCCGGTGTGGCGCCGCCAACCGGTCGCCCATTCCGTCTGTAACGTGTTCTGGCTGTAGCGAACTCTGGCTGAAGGTCCGCATGATCCGCCTCTCGATCCAGGCACGACAGGCGTTGGCTCGGCTGACTCTGCCGGTCCTGATCGTGGTCTCGTTCGGCATGATGCTGCTGGGCAAGGCGGATACGCTGCTGGCGGAGCGGGCGCGCATCACGCTGGCCGATGGATTGGCGCCGATCTACGCCGTGGTGGCGACACCGCTGGCCCGGATGCACACGCTGATCGCCGAGACCGCCATGCTGTGGGACATGCGGGCGGAAAACGACCGGCTGCGCGCGGAAAACGATAAGCTGCGCCGCTGGCAGTCGATCGCGCTGGCGCTGGACGCGGAGAACCAGCGGCTGAAGGCGAGCCTGCGCTGGATCCCCGATCCGCAGGCGTCGTTCGTGACCGCCCGCGTCGTCGCCGATGCGGGCGGCATCTATGCCAAGGCGGTGCTGCTGTCGATCGGGCCGCACAGCGGCATCCACAAGGGTGAGATCGCGGTGGACGAGCGGGGGCTGGTCGGCCGCATCACCGAGGTGGGGACCCGCACCGCCCGTGTGCTGCTGATCACCGACCTCAACAGCCGCATTCCGGTGACCCTGGAGACATCCCGGGCGCATGCGATCCTGGTGGGGACCAACGGCAACCGGCCGCGGCTGCAATACTGGCCCGAAGGGGTCACCCCGCGGGAGGGCGAGCGGATCGTCACCAGCGCCGAGGCGAACGCCTTTCCCGCCAACCTGCCGATCGGCACCGTGCATTACACCAGCAGCGGCGCGGCCGAGGTCGAGCCCGCCGCGATGCTGCAGAAGCTGGAGGTCGTGCGGATTTTCGACTACGGCCTGAACGGCGTGGTGGCGCCGGAGCCGCCGGCGGCCCAGCCTCCGGTGCCGGGACAGCATTGATGGCGCATATCGACCGGCGTCCCGGTATCCGGCCGCGGCCCAGTGTCGGACGACGCCTCGATATCGCCGCGAGGGCAAGTTTCCCCGCCTGCATCACGGTCCTGCTGATGCTGCTGACCCAGGCGCCGGTCGGCTTGCCGGAACAGGCGGCATCCCTGCCGGCGGTGACGCTGGGCTGCGTGTGGTTCTGGTCGCTGTTCCGCCCCGCCGCCCTGCCGCCGCCCATCGTCTTCCTGATGGGCCTGCTGATGGACCTGCTGGGCTACCTGCCGCTTGGCGTCGGCGCGTTCACCCTGCTCGCGGTTCACGGGGTGGCGCTGACCATGCGCCGGTCGCTGTCGCAACGGGGCGGCGCCTGGATCTGGATCGTCTTCGCCGGCGTGGCCGCGGCGGCGTCGCTGGTGATCTGGCTGATGGTCATGCTGCTGACCTTCCGGCTGCTGTCGCCCTACCCGGCGATTTTCATCGCGGTGCTGGCCATCGCGCTGTTTCCTGTGCTGGCGGTGCCGTTCGCCAGCGCGCATAGATCGATCGCCAACCCGGAGCGGGCCTGATCATGAAACGGGATGTCGAGCGAACCGGAGTCTTCACCCGGCGGGCGCTGCTGCTGATGGGCGCCCAGGTTGCCGTGCTGGGAACCCTGGGGACCCGTCTTTACCAGGTGCAGGTGCGCGAGGGCGCGCGCTACACCACGCTGGCAAATGAGAACCGCATCAGCGCACGGATGATCGCGCCGCCCCGCGGGCGGATACTGGATCGTTTCGGCACCGTGGTGGCGGGCAACATCACCAACTGGCGTGCCGTGCTGATTGCCGAACAGGCCGGCAATGTGCAGGCGACGCTGGATGCGTTCTCGGCGCTGCTGCCGCTGAGCGAATACGAACGCGCCCGGATCGACCGCGAACTGCATCACCGGCGGAAGTTCATCCCCGTGCTGGTCAAGGAATACCTGACCTGGGACGAAATGGCGAAGATCGAGGTCAATGCGCCGGACCTGCCGGGGATCGCGGTCGATGCCGGCACCAGCCGGCAATATCCGTACGGACCTCAACTGGCCCATGTCGTCGGCTACGTCGCGCCGCCGAATGAGGCGGATGTCGCCGACGACCCGCTGCTCGCGCTGCCCGGGATCCGCATCGGGCGCGCGGGGATGGAGAAGTACCACGATCTGGGGCTGCGCGGAC
>DATAZJ010000195.1:0-6235 GCA_036272115.1 Rhodopila sp.
GACTTGGACCAACGCTTTTTTTTGCGCAGGACGCCTGGATGTTGACCTCCGTCGGCATGACGAACGGCGTGGGGGCCGACCACCGTTGGCATGACGAATAATACCAGCCGGCGTTGATGCAGACTCTTCTCTGTTGACCCCATCCGTCATGCCGGCGCAAGCCGGTATCCACGCCTTTTACGAGCGGAAACAAAGGCATGGATGGCGAGCCTGCGCTCGCCATGACGGTTGTACGGCGGTGCCGATGGGTCAACATCCAGGGCGATTGGTATAAGGGGTCAATGCCGGCTGGGATTGGCCCTGGGAAACCGCTTGAATGTCTCGCGCGGCAGTTGGTTACGCGGCTTGCGCCGCCGCGAATGGGCAGCCGCGATGCTCGATGCGGCACAGCCGGCCGCCGGAGGCACTGCACAGGCCGGGTCCGGCGGAGCAGGCGTGGCGGACCAGCCCGGCCAGGGCGGTGACAAAACCCGCGTCGGCGTTCTGCGTGGGCACCCGGAAGTAACCGGGAACGCCCAGCTTCAGCGCCAGGTCGCGGTATTCGACGTCCAGTTCGACCAGCGTCTCGGTGTGTTCGGAGACGAAGGCGATCGGTACCACCAGCACGGCGGTGTGATCTTTAGCGGCACGCTCCACCTCGGCGTCGGTGCTGGGGTCGATCCATTTCTGCGGGGTGGCACGGGATTGGTAGCAGATGGTGTGATCGACGGTCGCGCCCCAGGCGGCCATCACGGCGGCGACGGTGTGCTCCACCTGCCATTGGTAGGGGTCGCCGGCCTGGACGATGGCCTCGGGCAGGCCGTGGGCGGAGAACAGCACCCGCAGCCCCACCGCCGGGTCCAGCGCGGCTCGGTTGCGATCGTATGCGACCTTCACCAGTGCCGCCGTTGCGTGGGCAAAGCCGGGGTCGATGGGATAGCAGCACAGGGTTGTGGTCTCGGCTACCAGCCCGACCTCGGCGGCGGCCTGCCGCCAGGCTAGCAGCGAGCTGCCGGTGGTGGTGGTCGAGTATTGGGGATACAGCGGCAGCAGCACGATCTGGTCCGGCGCCCAGGCCCGCACCGCTCGGGCAGTTTGCAGGCTGAACGGGTGCCAGTAACGCATGGCGATGAAGCATTTGACGTCGGCTTCGGGCAGGGCGGCTTCCAGCGCGTCGGCTTGCTGGCGGGTCAGGTCAAGCAGGGGGGATTTGCCGCCGAGCAGCGCGTAATTCGCCGTGGCAGGCGCCAGGCGTGCACGGGCAATGGTGCGGGCAAGAAACGGTCGTATGAAGAACGGCACGCGCAGGATGGCGGGGTCGCTGAACAGGTTCAGCAGAAACGGTTTGATCGCCTCGGGGCGGTCGGGGCCGCCAAGGTTGAACAGGATGATCGCGATCTTGCGGCGTGGAGATTCAGGTCCGACCGTCGGCTTGGCGGTGAACGCGGTCTGATCCGCCGGCGGTATGTCCGTCCTAGCCGGCACGCACCTGATCCAGCAGTGCCGCCACATGGTCCGGTGGCGTCTGCGGCACGATGCCGTGCCCCAGATTGAAGATGAACGGCCGGTCGGCCTGCCGCATGGCATCCAGGATGGCGGCGGTCTCCGCTTTCATGGCCGCACCGCCGGCGACCAGCGCAAGCGGGTCGAGGTTGCCCTGAACGGCGGTCGAGGGCGGCAGCATGGAAGCGATCAGCGGCAGGTCGGCCGCGGTGTCCAGACCGACACCGTTCACGCCGGTGGCCGATGCATAGGCGCCGGCCAGCGTCGCGGCCAGGCGGGGAAAGCCGATGATCGGCACGCCGGGGTGACGCTGGTTCAACACCGCCACGATGCGCTGGGCGGGCGCTATCACGTGGCGGTGGAACAGGCTCGGCGACAGCACGCCGGCCCAGGAATCGAACAGCATCAAGGCCTCGGCCCCGGCGGTCACCTGCGCCGAGAGATATTCGATGGTGGCGTCCGTCAGCGTGTCCATCAGCCGCTGGAACAGCGCCGGCTGGGCGTAGGCCATGGCGCGGACATTGGCGAAGTCTTTGGAGCCGCCGCCTTCGACCATGTAGCAGGCGACGGTGAACGGTGCGCCGGCAAAGCCGATCAAGGTGGTGCCGGCAAAGCCCTCGGCGGCCAGGCCGGCGCGAACAAGGCGCACGGTTTCCATGACCGGGGCCACCCGAACAGCGACGCGGGACGGGTCCAGGGCGGCCACGCCGGCTTCGTCGCGCAGTTGGGGTAGGACGGGGCCCTCGCCTTCCTTGAATTCCAAACCGTGTCCAAGTGCCCAGGGCAGTATCAGGATGTCGCTGAACAGGATGGCGGCGTCGAAGCCGTAGCGGCGGATCGGCTGCAAGGTGACCTCGGCCGCCAGTTCGGGGGTGGTGCAAAGCGCGACGAAATCCTTCACGCCGCTGCGCACCGCCCGGTACTCCGGCAGATAGCGTCCCGCCTGACGCATCAACCAAACTGGCGGCGGCCACACTGCCTCGCCGCCCAACGTCCGCAGCAACCGTTTCATTTCGACGTCCATTG
Source organism: Rhodopila sp. (assembly GCA_036272115.1). Classification (GTDB taxonomy): domain Bacteria; phylum Pseudomonadota; class Alphaproteobacteria; order Acetobacterales; family Acetobacteraceae; genus Rhodopila. The sequence goes on from DATAZJ010000195.1 coordinate 2,509, forward strand.
ACCCAGGATCAGGCCGAGGCGCCTGTGTCCAGGCAATCGCGGCATCGGTCAAGCGACGAACACGTGCTCCCACATGCCGGAGGTTTCCGAACTGAAGCCGCGGAACAGCGTCATGGCGCGCAGGGACGCCGTGACTTGCGTCATCGGGCCGGACCAGTCCTCCGGCTGCTCCTGGCGGAAAATCGTCAGATGGGGATACCACGGACTGTCAAGGCGGCCGCTAAGCCAGCGCCAGCAGCCGTCATAGCGGTCCAGCAGAAGCACCGGCTTGCCGACCAGGCCGGCCAGATGCACGACAGATGTATCCACGCTGACCACTACGTCGAGCCCGGCGATGATCGCGGCTGTGTCGGCGAAATCCATCACGTCCGGCATCGGGTCGAGCAGTTCAAGGCCCGGCGGCCGGGGTTGCCGAGCGGCGGGTCCGGCCTGCAGGCTGACCAGGGACAGGCCGGGAACATCGGCCAGGGGCGCGAAGGCCGCCAACCCGGCACTGCGCCGCCGGTCCAGCGCGGCGAATCCCGGCAGGGTCGGCCGAGCCTGACCGGCCCAGACCAGGCCCACGCGAAGGCCGCCGGGTGGCAGCCGACCGGCCCAATGGCGCAGCAGCACCGGGTTCATCGCCAGTGATGGCACTGGGGGAATGGTGTCGATGGCGGTGCTGAACACCCGCGGGAAGCTGAACATGGGGCAGACGAAATCGTGCGGCGGCAGGTGGGTGGCGTCGGTGAAGACGTCGGCGACGCCGGGCACCAGGCGCATCACCCGAACCAGCGAAGGCGGCACGCAGGCCAGCACGCGCGCACCGCGTTCGGCCAGCAGCGGCAAATAGCGCAGGAATTGCAGCGTGTCGCCGAACCCATCCTCATGCAGCGCCAGCACGGTCAGGCCGGTCAGGGCATCGCCCGGTCGCAGCGACGGCAACAGGCGAAGCGGCTCGACGGCGCGCGCACCGGGCAGTTCAAGCCTGGCTTCATAGTCCCGCCACGCGCGGTCCCAAAGGCCGGCCCGCAGCAGGGCGACGGCGCGGTTGACGCGGAAGCGGGGATTGCCGGGGTCCAGCATCACCGCCTGGTCGTGCGCGGCGAGGGCTTCGGGGAAACGGCTCTCGACCTTCAGCATCATTCCGAGGTTGGACCAACTTGCCGCGGCGTCCGGGTCCAGCATGACGGCACGCTGAAAGCTGGCGATGGCGGCAGGGAAGCGGTCCTGTTCGGCCAGCGCCAGGCCCGCCAAATGGTGGCTCGCCGCGAAGGCGGGGCCTTCGGCCAGGATTTGTTCGGCCTCGACGGGTTGATCGGTGTCGATCAGAAATTCGGCAAACGCCAGTCTCAGGCGGACATCGGCGGGGGCAAGCCGCAAACAGGCGCGGAACTGGCGGGCGACCATCGGACGGGGCAGCGGCGGGCGAAGCCGAACGAAATCCACACAGGGATGATCGGCCTCCGGCCGAGCGGCGGCGAGCCCGGTCAGGATAGGGGCGGCGCGGGCGTGTTCCCCCATCGCGGCGATCGCGAGACCCACCAGCAGGGTGGCGTGCGGGTCGGCCGGATCGGCGGCAAGAGCGGCCCTCGCCGCGGTCTCGGCCTGCAGCCAGGCACCGGCGGCGAGGAACCGCAGTGCCTCGGCCAGAAGTTCAGGTGACGCCATCGCGAAGGTCTCCGCGGAAAATGCCAGGATGGCAGCGGAAAGTTAACAGCCGGTTAGCAGCCGTTGGCCTCCATTTGGGCGAGCATTTCCGCCGCCCGCGGATCGCCCGCTTCGGCGGCCCGGCTGACCCAGGCGAACGCGGCCAGTCCGTCCTGCTCCGAACCGATCCCCTGGGCGAGACACAGTCCCAGGTCGAATTGAGCGGCTCGATCGCCGGCTGCCGCGTCCCGGCGGAGCAGGCGCGTCGCTTCGACCTGGTCGTCGTGCCCGACGCGGCGGGTTAGCGCGAGGCGGACGAGGTCGGCGCGTGCTGCCTCATCACCATGGTCGGCGGCGATGCGCAGCCAGTGCGCCGCCTCGGTGTCGTCCTTGGGCAGTCCGGTGCCCAGCAGCAGCATCCGGCCGAGGACGCGGGCCGCGCCGATATGGCCGGCGGTGGCGGCCTGGCGCAGCCACAGGGCGGCCTCGGCGTAGTTGGGCGGCAGGTCGCCGTCGCGCGCATACAGGAAGCCGATGACGGCGGCGGCCTGTGGGTCGCCGGCCATCGCCGCCCGGCGCAGCCAGGTCTCGGCGCTGAAGACGTTGCGCTCGACGCCGCGGCCCAGTAGCAGGGCGAAGCCGTAGCGGACCTGGGCCTGGGCGTGACCCAGTTCGGCGGCCGCCTCATAGCTGGCGGCGGCGGCGGTAAAGTCGACCGGACCGGCGGCACCGCTTTCCGCCAGCATTCCCATCAGGTGGTGGGCGATCGCCACACCGCCGTTGGCGGCCGACCGCAGCAGAGCGAGCGATTCCGCGGCGCGTTCAGTGGCGCCCTCACGCAGCAGCGCCATCGCGAGGCCGAGCTGGCCGCGCGACCAGCCCTCCCGCGCGGCGTCGCGATACAGGGCTTCGCCCATGTCCGCATCGCGCAGGTGGGCCGGCCCGGCGGTCAGAATGAAGCCGAGAAGCGCCTTTGCCTCGACCGACCCGGCGGCAACCGCCTTGCGGCACCAGTGTTCGGCCGCCTGGTAATCGGATTCAGGTTCCCGGCTGCCGTCGTGGAACAGGCCGGCGTTGCCGGTGTCTGATATGCCTTGCAAGGCAAGGGCGGCGAGTTGGGTCTGTGCGGCGGTGTCCTCGCTATCGGCGGCGCGGCGGAGCCAGCGCAGGGCTTCGCCGATGCTGGGCGGGACGCCGAGGCCCAGCAGGTAGCTGCGACCCAGGCGATATTGGGCCTGGCGCAGGCCGGCTCGGGCGGCCTTGGCGAAATACGGGAAGGCGACGGTGTGGGCATCGCGGCTGGCCAGGGAATCCGCCAGGGCGAAGCACGCGGTGGAGGAACCGAGGACGGCGCGCAGGCGGATCAGGCATGGATGGGACATGACGCCATTCTGCACGCCTTGGGTTAAGCGCCGGTTAATGCCTCGAAAGGCAGGAAATCAGGATTGCGTTCACTTTTCGTTAACTTTCGCGGGTCATGTTGTGCACCGGCCGAAAAAATTTCGCCTTCGCCCCAGCGGTGAAACCCTTCGTCGAAATTGCTTCGGAGTTTGCCCAAATGGCAACCATCACCGCCCTGACGCCTGCCCAGATCGCCGCGCTGCCGACCGCCACGATCGCGGCACTGACGACCACCGAAATCTCCGGCATGACGACCGACCAGGTGGCGGCGTTGACGTCGGTGCAGATGGCGGCACTGACATCGACCGAGACGGGGGCGTTCACCACCACGCAGGTGCCTGCCTTCAGCGCGGCGGGGGTGAAGGGATTTGGATCGACCCAAATCATGGGGTTCGGCTCGGCCGAGATCGCGGTGCTGACCTCGGCGCAGATCCCGGCACTGGCGGTGGCCGCGGTCGCCGCGCTCACCACCACCGAGACCGCCGCACTCACCACCACCCAGGTCGCCGCGCTCACCGCCACCCAGGTCGCCGGCCTGACCACGTCGCAGGTCGCCGCCCTCACCACCACCCAGGTGCCGGTGCTGTCCACCGGCGACATCAAGGCGCTCACCACCACCGAGGTGAAGGCACTCACCTCCGGCCAGGTCGCCGTGCTCACCACCACCCAGGTCGCCGCCCTGTCCGCCGCCCAGGTC
>DATAZJ010000196.1:0-1624 GCA_036272115.1 Rhodopila sp.
CCAGCACCGCGGTGAAGAACCCATCAGTGCCGTGCCGTGCCGGGGTCAGCGACAGGAAGGCGCCACTGTTCGGCGGCGGCTGCTCTAGCGGCCATGACCGGTCCAGCGGGACAACGGCAAATGCCGGATGGCGAAGCAGAAAGCTGGTCACCTGGGCCTCGTTTTCCTCTTCCAGCAGCGAGCACGTAGCGTAAACCAAACGTCCCCCCTTGCGAACCAGGCTTTGCGCCGTATCCAGAATGCCGGCCTGCTTGGGCACCAACTCCGCCAGATCGCTCTCCTTCAGCCGCAAACGCGCATCCGGATTGCGCCGCCAGGTGCCCGTCCCGGTGCACGGAGCATCCACCAGCACACGATCGAATGTCCCGGCGCGGCGCTTCAACCACTTGTCGCCCGTCTCCACCAGATGCCGCTCCACGTTATGCACCCCCGCTCGGCGCAACCGCCGGACCGCGCCATCCAACCGCGGAGCCGACACATCACAGGCGACGATCTGCCCACGATTTTCCATCGCCCCCGCCAGCGCGAGCGTCTTCCCGCCAGCCCCGGCACACCAGTCCACCACCCGCATGCCCGGCGCCGCGCCGACCATCACCGCGACAAGCTGGCTACCCTCATCCTGGATCTCCACCAGGCCGGACTGGAACGCCGGACCGCTGGTCACCGGCCGGCGCCCATCGATCCGCAAGCCCCAGGGCGACAACCGGGTAACGTCCGCCTCCCAGCCCTCCGCCGCCAGCGCCGCCTTCGCCTGGCCACGGTCGCCCTTCAACAGGTTGACCCGCATATCCAGCGTCGCCGGCTGCGACAGCGCCGCCATTTCCGCCGGCAGGCTGGCGCCAAACCGAGCGGTCAGCCGAGGCAGCAACCAATCCGGAATCTCCAGCCGCACCGCGTCCGGCATCGCGGGATGATCGAGCGTATGTCCCTCGATCTTGCCAAGCGCCCCGGCTTCCGCCCGGTCCAACGGCGCCGCGGCGAACTGCCCGCCGGAAAACGCCTGCTGCACGCCCGACTTGGCCCACCCCTCCAGCAACAACGAAGCCGCGATCAGCAGCCGAGCGGATTGCGGCGCGTCGCCCAGCCACCAGCCAATCCGTCGCCGCCCCCGCAAAACCGCCCACACCCGGTCGGACACGGCTCGGCGATCACCGGAACCGATATAACGGCGCGAGCGGAAGAAATCGTTGGCAACGGCGTCGGCGGGGCGCTTCGGCGCGCCCTCGATCACCTCCAGCAGGTCGATCGCGGCGGCGATCCGAGCGGCGGGGGTCAAACCGGTAGGTCGGGCAATGCCGACGGATCAGGCAAATCAGTCACCATTGGCTGGAACGACAAAGGCGACCCGATACACCCCCCCGCCCAATTTGGCCATGTCCCACGACGGTGTCCCCCGGGCCGCCACGGTCGCCACCGGCGCGACGCCACCGGCCGCGTTTTGGCTGATCTAAGCAAGAATTTGGAACCGCAAATGAACGCAAATGAACGCAAATAAATCATCGGCCACGATTGAGATCAGCAGGCTGCATGTCGCCAGTTCTCGATCTATATTATAACAAATATAAATAATACTTCCTTATTTGCGTTCATCTGCGTTCATTTGCGGTTCCAAAAACTTGCTTGG
>DATAZJ010000197.1:0-4736 GCA_036272115.1 Rhodopila sp.
CGTGGGCGGACGGATGGCATCGACTGTTTCGGGTCCAGCCCGCAGGCGTTCCTGTCGAGTCTGGCACCCCTGATCGCCTTTCCCCTGGTCAGTGCCGTCCTGGGGATGTTCACGGACGGACCGCGGACGGCGCTGACGGGCTTGACGATGACCGTTTGCGCCCTGCTGACGCCCGCGGTGGTGTCGTATGAACTGGCGCGATTTTGGCGGCGGACGGACTCCTGGCTTCGGTTCGCCACGGCGTTCAACTGGTGTGAGTGGATATTGCCGGTCCTGGCCTGCCTGCTGATGGTGCCGCTGAGCGTGGCGATCAGCGCGGGGATGAGTGAAACGGCGGCCAGCCTGACGCTGGTTAGTTGCCTGGGTCTTTACGGGCTTTGGCTGCATTGGTTCCTGGCACGCAATGCGCTGGGCTTGTCGGGATTTCGCGCCGTGCTGCTGGTCTTCCTGGTGAACCTCGGAACAGCGGTGGTGGTCCTGGGCCCCCGCTTGCTGACCAACGATTTCGGATGAATTCGGTGTCAGCCGTGACGGTGGGGCTGTTCGCTGCGGTGCGGCTGGCACTTGGCCGTGCCGATGGCGCGGTGCTGGTGGCTGGCGACCGGAAGACCATCGTACGCAGTTTCTGGTCGATCGTGCTGTGCGTGCCGCCGGTGATCTGCCGCTTGCTGATGTCGTGGAAGGATACCGGGATCCCGGCCGATGCGGCGCACCTTCTGGCGCGGGAGGTGTTCGTCTTCGTGGTGGGCTGGCTGGTGTACGTGGAGGTGACCTATCGGCTGGCGCCGGTGATCGGCCGAGCGGAGCGGTGGGGCCGGTTCATCGCGGTGTGGAACTGGTGCAACGTGATCGAAGGCGTTCTGGTCATTGTTGGCGGGGTTCCCGGCGTGCTGGGGGCTCCGGCGGTGGTCGATCAGGCATGCGAACTGATCATGATCGGCTGGGCGCTGTGGCTGGAGTGGTATGCGACGCGGCTCGCCTTTGGGGTGGGTCGGATGACGGCGGCCTGGCTGGTGCTGCTCGATCAGTCGATCGGGATCTTGCTGGCGTCGCTGGCCGTGCTGATCAGTCCCTGAGCGTTTGTTTTCTCGCGTGGTTCACGCCTTTCGGCCTTCGGCCTCAGGCGATCACGCTGGGTGTTTGACCGTGTGATTCGCGCCTCCAGGCCTTCGGCCTTAGGCGATCACGCTGGGTGTTTGACCGTGTGATTCACGCCTTCAGGCCTTCGGCCTCAGGCGATCACGCTGGGTGTTTGACCGTGTGATTCACGCCTCCAGGCCTTCGGCCTCAGGCGATCACGCTCGTGAAGGGGTTGTCCGCGTAGCCGACGCCGACCAGCGTCAGGCCCTCGGGCGGCGCGGTCGGGCCGGCGGCGGCTCGGTTTTTGGCTTCCAGCACGGTGGTCATGCGCTCGATGGGCCAGCGGTTTTCACCCACAAGCTTGAGGGTGCCGACGAAATTGCGGACCTGGTGGTGGAGGAAACTGCGGGCCTCGGTGATGACCTCGATAATGTCGTCCAGGCGGGTGACGTCCAGGCGGTCCAGCGTACGGATGGGCGATTTGGCCTGGCAGGATGCTGCCCGGAACGACGTGAAATCGTGCCGGCCGAGCAGGCGCTGGGCGGCTAGGTGCATGGCGGCGGCGTCGAGGGGATGGGGGACGTGCCAGACCCGTCCAGCCAGCAGCGCGGGGCGGGTACGGCGGTTGAGGATGCGGAAGCGATAGGCGCGCCGGTTGGCGGAGAAGCGGGCGTTCCAGTCGTCCGGGACGGAAGCGGCGTGCAGCACGACGACGGGATGCGGTTTCATGTGGTAGTTCAGGGCGTCTCGGACCGCCCTCGCGTGGTGACTGTCCGGCAGGTCGATGTGGGCGACCTGGCCCTCGGCGTGCACTCCCGAATCGGTGCGGCCGGCGACGATGCTGGCGACCGGCTGGCCGGCGTTGAGGTGGGCGGCGGCCTGTTCGAGGACCGCCTGGACGGACAGACCGGTGATCTGGCGTTGCCAGCCGACGAATTGGGTGCCGTCGTATTCCAGCAGCAGCGCCCAGCGGGTCATGGTCCGACCACGGTGCCCGTTGGGACCGGGTGGCCGCGCAGGAAATCACTCGCGCGGAGGGCCGAACGGCTGGGAAGCTGGATTTTCGTCAGTCTGATGGCGTTGTGGCCGCATGCGATGCACAGCGCATCGTCGAGAACCGTTCCGGGTGGACCTGATTCGGCGGAGAGCTTGGCGGCGAGGACCTTCAACGAACTGCCGTCGAGTGTGGTGAACGTGCCGGGCCATGGGTCGAAAGCGCGTATCTGGCGATCGATGCTCTCGGCTGGTTGGGTCCAGTCGATCCGGCCGTCTTCGCGGGTCAGTTTGGGCGCGTAGGTCGCGTCGGCTTCCGACTGCGGGGTTGGTGGTGGTGGGGATCGGAGGGCATCCAGGATCAGTTTCGCCCCTATCGTCGCCAGTGTGTCGTGGAGGTTGGCGGTCGTGGTGTCCGGCGTGATCGGGACGCTTTGGCGCAACAGCATGGGGCCGGTGTCGAGCCCGGCCTCCATCTGCATGATGGTGATGCCGGTTTCGGCGTCGCCGGCCAGGATGGAGGCCTGGATCGGCGCGGCGCCTCGCCAGCGTGGCAACAGGCTGGCGTGGATGTTGAGGCAGCCGCGTTTCGGGGCGTCCAGCATGGCCTGGGGCAGGATCAGGCCGTAGGCGGCGACGATGGCGGCGTCGAGGCCGAGCGCGGCGAACGCTTCCTGCGCCGTGGTGTCGTTCCGCAGGCGGGCAGGGGTACGGACTGGCAGACCCAGGGCGTCGGCCGCGACATGTACCGGGCATCGGCGTATCGCCTGGCCTCGGCCGGCGGGCCGGGCGGGCTGGCAATAGACGGCGGCAATGTCGTGGCCGGCGTGGTGGAGCGCATGCAGGGCGGGAACGGCGAAGTCCGGACTGCCCATGAAGGCGATGCGCACGGCGTCAACGAGTCCGTTCGTCTTGTTTCGCCCGTTGTTCCTTGGCGAGGCGGCGCATGATCATATTGCGCTTGAGCGAGGACAGGTGATCGACGAACAGGATGCCGTCGAGGTGGTCGATCTCATGCTGCAGACAGGCGGCCAGCAGGCCGTCCGCCTGCATCTCCTGCTTGACGCCGGCTGCATCGAGATAGCGGATTTTCACGCGTGCCGGGCGGGTGATGTCGGCGTACTGGCCGGGCAGGGAAAGGCAGCCTTCTTCACGGGTGGCGCGTTCCTCGCTGGCGGCGACGACTTCGGGATTGATCAGGCTGTAGGGCTGCCTCTTGTCGTTCGGCACCAGGTCGATGACGACGAGACGCAGGCTTTCGCCGACCTGCGGTGCGGCCAGGCCGATCCCGGGGGCCTTGTACATCGTGGCGAACATGCGGGGGATCAGATCGCGCACCCGATCTGCGTCCGTGGGCTTCACCGGCCGGGCGCGGGTTTTCAGGATCTGATTGGGCGCAATCAGGATCGGCAGCAGATCGTGGCCGGTCGAATTCGTGTCGATGCTCATGGTCTTGCAGCATCTAGCGGTGCGGTCGCCGCCAATCAACATCGGCCAGGTGCCGGGGCGGCGGGGATTGTGTAATCCCCCTTGCAAGTCGAGGCGTGGGTGCCAAGATGTTCCGGAGCCGGGATGCCTCGAGAGGGTTCCGGCGTTCGCTTCGCTCGTTGGAGGGGGCCTTGACGACACGTATGTTTACCTCGCCGCTATTCCTGGGCTTCGATCACCTTGAGCAAATGCTCGAGCGTGCGTCGAAAACGTCATCGGACGGTTATCCGCCGTACAACATCGAGCAGATAAGCCCGACCGGGCTTCGCATCACGCTCGCGGTTGCCGGGTTTACCATGGACGACCTGCAGATCACCCAGGAGGACAACCAACTGGTTATCCGTGGGCGGCAGACAGACGACAGCCAGGGACGGATTTTTCTGCACCGGGGGATCGCGGCTCGGCAGTTCCAGCGGTCATTCGTGTTGGCCGAGGGGATCGAGGTCAAGGGTGCGTGGCTGGATAACGGCCTGCTTCATATCGACCTGGCCAAGCCACAACCCGAGGTACGGGTGAAGACGATACCCATCACGCGCAACACCGCTGCCACGGCCTTGCGGCCCAATGGAGTCGAGTTGGGCGCCGTGGTGGAGAGCAAGGCGGAGTGATGAGGACAGTTTGTGCCTTCGGATCCATCCGGAGCCACATCACATAGACAGTGCTTCGAAAGGCTGTCGCAAGTGAGGAGTGCAGAACGATGAATATGAACTCAGGCGACCAGGCGGACATGGGAACCGTTCCCGAGGTCGTGACGTTCGATGTGCGGCATATGTCGGAACAGCAGCTCGCCGCTTTGGGCGTTTCGCATATCGCCTATGTCAAGCCGGTGATGGTGAACGGCGTGCAGGGCTTCGCAATCCACGCCGCCGATGGGACGCCGATGGCGGTCGCCGGCGACAGGGAGGTCGCGGTGGCGGCGGTGATGCAGCACGAGATGCTGCCGCTTTCGGTTCACTGAACCAGAACGATTCGGGTGGCCTGTGCCACCCGCGATCGTCTCACGGCCGGGTTTTCAGAAGGTCCCGGATTTCCGTCAGCAGAACTTCCGATTTGGTCGGTGCGGCAGGAGCGGCGTCCTGCCGGACGCTGAGTTTCGTCAGGGCCTTGACGACCCAGAAGATCGCGAAGCTGACAATCAGGAACTGAATGATCGCGTTGATGAACAGGCCGATATT
>DATAZJ010000198.1:0-2031 GCA_036272115.1 Rhodopila sp.
CGCCCAGCAGCGCCGTCGTCTCGGTGCGCGTGGTGCCGATGATCATCGGCACGCCCGCCGAAACGGCGGGGCCATCGGGCTGCCACGGCCTCCTCGGCAGCACGATGCCGTCCACGACGGGGCCATAGTTCGGTTTTGACCCGGGAACACTCATCACTTTGGCCAGCCCAGCGACGATCGCATCGGTCGGCAGTTTTGCCAGGCGCGGCAGCTCTGTCGGCTTTACTCCCACCGCGGCCAGGAACGCCAATGCGTTCCGAGTGGCTTCATCCGGCGTCAGGGCGTCGAGGTCGGAGCCGCTCTCGACGATCGCCTTGTGGAACAGATCACGTGCCTGCGGCATCGCCATCAGGGTGCTGACCTTCGCGCCGCCGCCGGACTGGCCGAAAATCGTGACATTGCCAGGGTCGCCACCGAACGCCGAAATGTTGTCATGCACCCAATGCAGTGCCGCGATGATGTCCAGCATCCCAACATTGCCAGACTCGGCATACTCCGCACCGCCGAGGCGGTTGAGGTATAGGAAGCCGAACACGTTCAGCCGATGGTTGAGCGTCACCACGACCACATCGCCGCGCTGGCACAGCCGCGTGCCGTCGAATACGTTGCGCGACCCGGATCCAGTGGCAAAGCCGCCGCCGTGCAGCCAGACCAAGACGGGACGCCGACGCTGGTCGTGCAAGGCCGGGGTCCAGACATTCAGGACCAGGCAGTCCTCGCCGGCATCCTTTTCATAAGTCCATGACGCCGTAAGACTGCTGCGCCGGTGCGGGAGTTGCGGGCACTCCGGGCCAAAAACGACGGCGTCGCGTACCTCGCGCCAGTTGTTCGTCAGCCTTGGTGGGTGGAACCGGTTGGCCCCCTGGGTCGCCGCGGCGTAGGGGATGCCCCTGAATACCTTGATCTCACCATCGGAAGCGCCGCGCACCTTGCCACGATGGGTCTCGACGATGATGTTGGGCGGCGGTGCGTCGACCATTCCGATCCGGCGACGCGCCGCCAAACCATGACGGATGAGCCCTCCACCAGTCAGGCCAGCGGCGGCCAGGCCCAGCAGGCCTCGCCGCCCTGTTACCATCTAGTCTAGCCCCGCCCGATCCACGGCATCTTGGTCGCCATGATCGTCACGAACTGCACGTTCGATTCCAGCGGCAGGCTCGCCATGAATGCCACCTGCTGGCCGACATGGTTCGCATCCATGCGTGCCTCGACGGCCATTTGGCCATATGGCTGCATCTGGCCGTTGGTGGACCGAGCGGTCATCGGCGTGGCGGCGTTGCCGATATCCACCTGGCTGCAGCAGATGTCATATTGCCGTCCGTCGAGCGCGATCGACTTCGTCAGCCCGGTGATCGCGTGCTTGGTGGAGGTATAGGCCACTGAACCCGGCCGAGGATTGTGCGCCGAGATCGACCCATTGTTGATGATGCGGCCCCCCTGCGGCTCCTGATCCCGCATCGTTCGGAATGCCGCATTGGCGCACAGGAACATCGCGTCCAGATTGATCGCACAGACCTTGCGCCACATCTCGAACGTGAAGTCCCCGAAATTGGTAGTGGGGACGTTGCCGCCGGCGTTGTTGAACAGCGTGTCCAGGCGGCCGAAGGTGGATTTCACCTTGGCGAACAGCGCATCCACCTGCGCCGGGTCGGTCACGTCCGTGGGCACGACCAGCGTCTTGCCACCCGTTGCCATGCCGGCGGTCTCCTCCAGAGCATCCGAACGGCGACCGGCCAGCGCAACCGACCAGCCACCGGCCAGCAGGTTAAGCGCCGACGCGCGTCCGATACCGCTACCAGCGCCAGTGATGATGGCGACACGATCTGTCATGGGTAATCCTCCCCGTTTGTGGAATCGAGCCGCCATACTGGACTGTGAATGGCCCATCGGGAAGGTCGCCCGGGCTGAAACCCTCTTTATGACGCCATGTGAACGAATTCTATCTGCTGCCGAAAGAAGTGCGCGGCCGCGATGGAATAAGCCGGCCGTATCGACGTTCGTTTCGTATCGTCGGTTCGGGTTTGGGGGAGA
>DATAZJ010000199.1:0-11795 GCA_036272115.1 Rhodopila sp.
GCGATCCGATCGAGTTTGAGCGCCAGATTCATCGCAGCCGCGACGGAATATGGCCGAGCGGAACGGCCTCCTGCGCGCCCGTCGCCAGGTCCTTCACCTGCGCGACGCCGTTGGCAATGTCATCGTCCCCCAGAATGACGGCGGCGCGCGCGCCGGTCCGGTTGGCCCGCTCCATCCGCCGCTTCACATTGCCCCGGTATGCCATCTCCGCCCGGATTCCATTGGCGCGCAGCGATTGCATGACCTCGATGGCAACCGCCTCCGCCGCCTCACCGATGGGAATCACCGCAACAGGCGCCGGCGCCGGCGGCGGCGCATCCATCAGCATCGCCAGGCGCTCGATCCCCGCCGCCAGGCCGACCGCGGGCGTCAGCGGGCCGCCCATTTCCGCCACCAGCCCGTCATAGCGCCCGCCCGCCATCACCGTGCCCTGTGCCCCCAGCTTGGTGGTGACGAACTCGAACGCGGTGTGCCCGTAATAGTCCAAACCACGCACGATCCGCGGATTTTCCACGAACGGCACGCGGAACCGAACCAGATGCTCCTTCAGCCTGTCGTAGAACGCCCGCGCCGCATCCGTCAGGTACGGCGCGATCGTCGGAGCATCCGCAACGATCCGCCGATCGGCCTCGTCCTTGCTGTCGAGAATCCGCATCGGGTTCCGCTCCAGCCGGTTCACGCTGTCCTGCGACAGCGCCGCCCGGTGTCCGGAGAAATAGCCGACCAGCGCATCCCGATACGCATCGCGGCTGGGCTTGTCACCGAGAGTATTGAGCTCCAGCACCGTATCGGCATCGACCTTCAGCGCCTTCAGGATGTCCCACCCGCAGGCGATCACCTCGGCGTCGGCGAGCGGTTCGGCCGGGCCGATCAGCTCGATATCGATCTGGTGGAACTGCCGGTAGCGGCCCTTCTGCGGCCGCTCATAGCGGAACATCGGCCCGGCCACGAACACCTTCTGCGGCAGCGACTGAGTCAACCCGTTCGACACCAGCGCCCGGCACACACCCGCGGTCGCCTCCGGCCGCAACGTGACGGAATCGCCGCCGCGATCCTCGAACGTATACATCTCCTTGGTGACGACGTCGGACGTGTCGCCGAGGGTGCGGGAGAACACGTTGGTATCCTCGAAGATCGGCGTCTGCCATTCGTCGAAGCCATAGGTGGCGGCAACACGGCGAGCCGTATCCACCACGCGGTGGAAACGGCGCTGTTCCTCGCCGATCAGGTCATGCGTGCCGCGGGCGGGCTGGAGAGCGGTCAAGGTCGTTGGGTCCGATGGTGAATGGACCTTTATATAGGGGAGGCGGGTCGGGAGGCTACCCGGGTTGGAGCCTCGCCAATCTTGAGCGCGAACCTGTCCACGTTGGCCCCCGCACCCCATAGCCAAGTGCGGGTGCCGCCCGCGAAGCCCTGTGACTTTCCCCGCGCCATCGGCTACCAATCGCCGGCAATCGAAGGAGCGCGACGGTTTGACATTTCGTTTTCTGGTCTCGGCTGTGGTCCTGGCTTGCCTGTCGGGGTGCGGCTCCAGCTACTCGCCTGACACGTATGCGAGCACTGCGGCACAGAAAGAAAACAAGGTGGATCAGGGCGTTATCGTCGGTGTGCGCCCGGTCGGCGTCAGCGCCGACGCGACAATCGGCACGGTGACCGGCGCGGCGGCCGGCGGCCTGGCGGGCGCTCAGGTCGGCGTCGGGTCGGTCAGCGCCTTCTCGGCGCTGGGTGGGTCGGTGGTGGGCGGCCTGGCCGGATCGACGGTGGAACATATGGCCGGGGACACCAGGGCGTATGAATACATCGTGCGCAAGACCGCCGGCGACCTCGTCAGCGTGACACAGCAGGACAAGGCGCCATTGATCCTCGGCGAAAAGGTCCTGGTGATCGCCGGGACCCAGGCTCGGGTCGTGCCGGACTACACGGTGTTGCCGCCGTCACCGCCGGGCAAGACGGCGAAAGCCGAAGCGGCGAACCCGGGGGCAAAGCCGAACGACTCGAAACAAGGCAACACCGCGTCCGCTGACGCAAAGCCCGGTGACGCTTCGCCAGCCCCCGGCGCAGCCGCATCGGCGACAGCCACATCGGTGGTGGCCGTGCCGGCAGCAACCAAACAAGCGACGGCCATTCCAGGGGCAACCACCCCGGCCACAACCACCCCCACGGAGAACCCGGCAAGTGTTCCCACCCCGCTTGGTTCGCCGGTCGCGGTTGAGACGAAGCCCGCTGCCGCGGCAACGCCCGAGACCAAGCCGGCCCCAGCCGCGACGGGCGAGACCAAACCGGCCATCGTGCTGCCCGGTGTGATACCAGCCACACCCGCCAATCCAGCCGGCCCCGCCACCCCCTGACGGCGGCGACGGCTCAGGGCCCGTGGTGGAATAACCGAATCGCTTGACTGCCGCCGCCAGCCACTCGTCGTCATGGCGGCCGCGCTTCCCCAGGCGCGGATATTCCGCGTCGGAGCCCTAGCCCGCATCTTTATCCGGCGGTCCTTTCAGTTCCACGACGTTGCCCTCCGGATCCGCCACATAGATCGACGGCCCTTGACCCTCGGCACCATAACGCGACGCCACGGGCGCCGGATCGGCACCATGCGCCCGCAGATGCGCGATGATGGCATCCGCATCGAACGGTTCGACCCGCAAACAGAAATGATCCAGGTTGCGCCCCTCCGCGCCGGGTGCCGAACCACCTTTCGCGCCCAGCGGCCCGTCCACCGGCACCAGGTCGATCAGCGCGCTGCCCGCCCGAAGCTGATACAGGCCCAGCGACTCCTGCACCTTCTCCACCGGACAGCCCAGCACATCGGTGTAGAATGCCATCATCGCCCGCAAGTCGGTCACCCGCAGGACCAGGTGATCCAGGTGCCTGATCTTCAGCATCGCGCCATGCCCTTCCAATCCGCCCGCCCACGCAGCACACTGTCATCATGTCCCGACGCTCGGTGGAAGTCACGACGGACCTTGTGCTGCGCGCCTACCGCCACGGGCTGTTCCCGATGGCGGAGGGCCGCGCCGGCGACAAGCTGTTCTGGCTGGACCCGATCAAGCGCGGTATCCTGCCCCTCGACGGATTCCACCTTCCGCGCCGCCTGCTACGCACCGCCCTCTCCGACCTCTACACCGTCACCGCCGACCGCAACTTCGCCGGCACCATCGCCGGCTGTGCCACGCCGGTGCCGGATCGCGCCGACACCTGGATCAATCCGCAGATCGAGCGCCTGTTCACCGAACTGTTCCGCATGGGTTACGCCCACTCGATCGAGACCTGGCAGGGCGACACCCTGGTCGGCGGCCTGTACGGCGTCGCCCTCGGCGGAGTCTTCTTCGGCGAGAGCATGTTCAGCTTCGCCCGAGACGCCTCCAAGGTCGCACTCGTGCATCTGGTCGCCCGCCTGCGCCTGGGCGACTTCCGCCTGCTGGACACCCAGTTCGTCACCTCCCACCTGGCCCAGTTCGGCGCGGCGGAGATCCCGCGCGACATCTACAAGCAGCTTCTGGCCGACGCCGTGGACCACCCCGCAGTCTGGCTGCCCGAACTCGCCCCGGATGCCCTGGCCACCGAATTCCGCCGCCTCGCCGAACTAGGCTAGCGCCCGTTCCCGGCAGAGGCATCCCCATGCGGCCCGGTGAATCGACCCACAAAATCAACGGCTGGTCGTTCAAATTGAACGGCACGATCCGTCTGATTTGAACCCCTGGCTACCGACGAAACCTCACAGCAGATGCATGGCGACCGAGAGCGCCCCCAGCGCCGCCAGGGCACCAACCACCCCCGCGCCAAAAGTCAGCGCACGCATCCGCGTGACAATCGAGACCGACGCCAAAACGATGGCGATCTCCAACGCCCCCACCGCGTATTCATAGCTGTGATAACGATGTTCCGCCACGTCCCGGTCGGCCTCCTCCGCCTTGGCCTTGGCCGCGAGTTGCTTCATCCCCTCGCCCCCTTGCGGGTCGTCACGCATGCGCGCGCTGTACTCCTTCGCCTCGTTGATCCGAGACTGGATCGCCGGATCGCCGGCGTTCGGCAGGCTGGCGAGCAAATCCGCCTCCGAACCCCGCACCACGGACCGCAGGTTCTTGGCCTGATAAAACGCCCAGTCGTTCGACAGCGCCACATGGTGCGTCAGGTAGGCATTCTGCGCCGCCTTGCCGCCGATCTCCGACAACGCCAGCACCGCGGCGAGGACGGACACCAGGATCGCCACGCTGCGGGCCCAAGGGTCGGAATGATGGGCGTGTTCCTCGATCGTCTCGTGCGCCCGTTCCATCGATTCGCTCATGCCGGCCTCTCCACGCATCGTCCACGCTGGCTTTTGCCACAAATCATCGAAACAATCCTAAGATACCGATGCGCGCTAAAGCCCGCTCCCTCCCCGACCCCCCGTCACGCCGGTATCCAGGCCTCTCGCCCTGCAACCACGGACACGGCCGGCGACTACGCCCCGGGAACCGGCACCAGCCCATAGCGCAGCATCGTCGCCTTCATCGTCGCCGGATCCGCCGAGCCGGACGACACCAGCTCGGCCATTTCGCGAAAATAGGCGGTCCCCAGCACGCCGGGCGTCAGGACAGCCAGGCACTTGGCCGGAAGCTGCGTATCGTTGCGGAACCCATGGACAATCCCGCGCTTGATGAACACGCTCTCACCCGGGCCGATCGGCACATCCCGGCCGTCGACACGAAAGATCACGGTGCCCGCCAGCCCATAGACAGTCTCGTCCCAGCTTTCGTGGTAATGCGGCACCGGCATGCGGGCATTCGGCTGCACCGTCATCTCGAATACATCGGCGCTGCCGTCCGTGCTGTCCCGGGTCTGGAGAAACCGCAGCTCCATGCCGCCGATACGGATGATCTCCGGCATGGCCGTTATGCCAACCTCATCCCTCCGCCCGCAGCACCGCCAGATCGCACCCCTCATCCGCCTGCAACACCTGCTCGACGATCAACCGGTCCCATCCCCGCTTCGGCTTGGCCGGAGGCTTCCACAGCGCCCGCCGCCGCTCCACTTCCGCCTCCGGGACCAGCAGGTCCAGCGATCGATCCTTCACCGACAGCCTGATCCGGTCCCCGCTCTCCACCAGCCCCAACGGCCCGCCGGCCGCCGCCTCGGGCGTAATGTGCAGCACGATCGTGCCGAACGCCGTGCCCGACATGCGGCAATCGCTCATCCGCACCATGTCCTTGACCCCGGCGCGCGCCAGCCGGGACGGGATCGGCAGGTACCCGGCCTCCGGCATCCCCGCGGGCGTCAGCGACCCGGCATTCTTCAACACCAGGATATCGTCCACCGTCACATCCAGCGCGGGATCGTCGATGCGGTTGGCCAGGTCCTCCAGCCCGTCGAACACCACCGCCCGGGCTTCCTTCTCGAACAGCGACGGGGTCGCCGCGCTGCGCTTCAGGATCGCTCCACGCGGCGCCAGGGACCCGAACAGCGAAACGATCCCGCCTACCGGCGACACCGGCTCGCTCCGAGGCCTGATGTAGCGCCGATCGACGAAAACCGGCTCCACCAGCCGTTCGCCTAGAGAAACACCCGTCACGTCGATCGTATCCAGGTGCAGCAGATCGCGCAGCTCCCACAGCAGCGCGGGCATGCCGCCGGCCGCATGGAAATCCTCCATATACCCTTCACCCGTCGGCTTCAGATCGACCAGCACGGGGGTGGAATCCGACAACACATTCAGCCTGTGCAGATCGATCTTAATCCCCAGCCGCCCGGCGATCGCCGTCAGATGGATCAGCGCATTGGTCGACCCCCCGAGCGACAACAGCACCCGCAAGGCATTTTCCACCGCATGCGGGGTCATGATTTGCGTCGGCTTGATCGGGTTGGCGATCAACCGCACCGCCAGCGCGCCGGCCTCTTCCGCCGCCCGCAACCGATCCGCATGCACCGCCGGGATCGTCCCATGCCCCAGCGGCACCATGCCCAACGTCTCGGCAATGCACGCCATCGTCGATGCCGTGCCCATCACGCCGCACGTCCCCGCCGTCGTCGCCAACCGGCCCTCGAGCAACCCGATCCGTTCCTCGCTCACCGTTCCCGCCCGGTACTGCGCCCAATACCGCCGGCAATCGGTGCAAGCCGACAATCTCTCCCCCTGAAATGGAGTCGCCAGCATCGGCCCCGTCACCAACTGCACCGCCGGCACATCCGCCGACGCCGCCCCCATCAACTGCGCCGGCACGGTCTTGTCGCACCCGCCCACAAGCACCGCCGCATCCATCGGCTGGGCGGTCAGCATCGCCTCGGTATCCAGCGCGGCGAGGTTCCGGTAGTGCATCGAGGTCGGAAACAGCGACGGCTCGCACAGCGAAACCGTCGGAAACGGCATCGGCAACCCGCCGGCCCCCAGGACACCGCGCTTCACCGCCTCGATCAGTTCCGGCATGGTCCGATGGCAGTTGTTGTACGCCGACCCGGTATCGACGATCCCCACCACCGGCCGATCCAGCATCGCCTGGGAGTAACCCATCGATTTGGCGAACGATCGCCGCAGATACAGCGCGAAATCCTTGTCGCCATAGTTTGCGGTGTTGCGGGCGAGGCCGCGCTTGGCCGGAGGGGCATCTGGGGGCGTGTTTGTCATGCCGCCCATGCTAGTCCCGGATTCACCCCCGGTGAAGAGTCCGGCCCGCCATTCCTCACACCCGCGCCAACCGCCCGTCCGCCGTCACATGCAGGCCGCATTCGCGCGTCTGGTCCTGTTCCCACCACCAGCGCCCGGCCCGCTCCGCCTCCCCGGCGACGACAGCCCGCGTGCATGGGGCGCAGCCGATCGACAGGAAGCCCTTGTCATGCAGCGCATTACGAGGAACCCGCCGGTCCCGCACCAGGGCCGCCACCCGGTCGCGCGACCAGTCCAGCAACGGACTGGCCTTCAACAGGCCGCGCTCCGTATCGAACGACACGAAATCCATCCCCTGCCGATTGCCCGACTGATCCGCCCGCAGCCCGGTCAGCCACACCGCCGCCCCCTCCAGCGCACGCCCGAGCGGTTCCACCTTGCGCACCGCGCAGCAGTCGTGGCGCGCTTCGGTGGAATCGTAGAACCCGTTGACCCCGTTTCGTTGCACCAGCGCCTGCAAGGCACCGGCGCGCGGATAAACCGCCTCGACGCGGATGCCGTAGTGCCGTTCGGTTTCCGCCCATACCGCATATGTCTCGGGAAACAGCCGCCCGGTGTCCAAGGTCGCGAACCGGCAATCGATGCCGGCTTCCACGATCAGATGGGTCAGGGCCTGGTCCTCCAGCCCGAAACTGGTGGTAAAGACCACCGGCCCCAACACATTTCTGCACAGCAACGTAAGCCGCTCGGTAGGATCCAGCCGCACGAACGCCTCATTCAGAACCGGCGGCGACATTTCCACGGCAAAATCACGCTCCGGCTCGGTTGAAATCTCATCCTGCCAGTGCCCATCAATCAAATCTGTCACGCCCGCCGCTCCCGCGATCTGTCGGCCGCATTGGTGTTCCTCGGCCCCGGTCCGCATATACGTGGCTTGCCGCCAAGGCGAAATCACGATTTGTCCCCGAAAGGACCACCCCGGGCCGAGGCGCCGGCAACCGCGAAAACACGCTGCCGGCGCGGCTTACCAAGACATCCTTTGTGAACACGTGATATTAGGTATTTTCCCTCTCACCGAGTGAATAGAGGCAAGGCGTTTCCGCCGCCCCCCGCCGGTCACCCGCGCGCCGGCTCGGCCGACCCCACCCACATACCTAATTTCACATGGCGGATATGACCAATATGCAATGCTGTGGCCCCAACCAATGCCGCCTTGCCCTTCCCCGCACAAACCCTTACTCAGCCGCGCGAACCCGAACCTCCAGGAGGCCGCGATGGCGACCGAGCGTACTTTTTCCATCATCAAGCCGGATGCCACGCGGCGGAACCTGACCGGCAAGGTCAACGCCGTGCTGGAGGACGCCGGTCTGCGCATCGTCGCCCAGAAGCGCATCCACATGACCCAGGCCCAGGCCGAAGCCTTCTACGGCGTCCACGCCGCCCGGCCGTTCTTCCGCGACCTGGTCACCTTCATGATCTCCGGCCCGGTCGTCGTGCAGGTGCTGGAAGGCGAAAACGCCGTCGCCCGCAACCGTGAGGTGATGGGCGCGACCAACCCGGCCAACGCCGAACCCGGCACCATCCGCAAGCTGTTCGCCGAAAGCATCGAGGCCAATTCCGTCCACGGTTCGGACAGTGCCGACAATGCCGCGACCGAAATCGCCTACTTCTTCGCCGGAACCGACATCGTCGGATGAAAAGCGGCGCCATGGATTGGGTCGGACTGCTGGGACGCGTTCTCATGAGTGCGATCTTCATCCATGCCGGCTACGGCAAGGCGATGGCGCCAGCCGCCACCATGGCGGCGTTCCACCATCTCGGGCTGCCGTTGCCCGGGGTGGCCTATGCCGTCGCCCTGGTCATCGAACTCGGCGCCGGCACGCTCTTCCTGGTCGGCTTCAAGGTCCGCATCACCGGCCTGATCCTGGCGGCATGGTGCATCGCCACCGCGTTCGCCGCGCACTACCATCCGGAAAACCGCGACGCGATGATCCACTTCATGAAGAATGTCTGCATGGCCGGCGGCTTTCTCCAGGCGGTGGCATTCGGCACCGGCCGCTTCGGCGTCGACCGCACCTAGTGCCCGATCGCAGTAAAGCGCGAGTCAGAAGGTGACCGCGATTTCCCGCGTGAACCGGCCACTCGGACAAAACTGCGACGTGTCGCGCTTCTCTGATGCGCGAGACTAGCCTCAAGATGGCCAGCAAACGGCTGCTCCTGTCCGCCGAGTTCATGCGCGGCGCCGCAACCACCACCCGCTTATTGCCGCTCGCAGCCGCGCTGGCCGACCGAGGCCATGACGTGACGCTGGCGTTGCCGGCCGAATTAACCGCGCCCATCGCCGCCGCCGGCTTCGCGGTCGTCGATGCCCCGCGCTGGACCGTCGCCGCGCCGCCCGGCTTCGCCGCGGTCTCCTATGCCGACCAACTGATGCACGGCGGTTACGCCACGCCCGACGCCCTGCGCGGGCTGATGACCGGCTGGCAAGCCGTCCTGAACCAGACCACACCGGACCTGCTGGTCGCCGATTTCGCGCCAACCGCGATGCTGGCAGCCCGCGTCGCCGGCATCGCGACGGCCGCGACAGGCGACGGATTCAGCCTGCCGCCGCTCACCGTGCCGTTGCCCGACATGCGCCCGTGGGCGGACCTGCCGCCGGACGCCGCCGCCAGCGTCGAGGGACGCGTCATCGCCGTGATCAACGCCCGCCTCGGTGCCCTGCGCTCCCGCGAGCTACCCCGGCTGCGCGATCTGTTCGCCGACGTGCCGTGCTTTCTCTGCACCTTCCCGGAGCTCGACCACTACCCGAACCGGCCCGACACCGCTCCGTACGGGGAGGTTTTCGCCCCATCGCGCGGCCCGGCGGCGACCTGGCCCACCGGGACCGGAGAACGCCTCTACGTCGACCTCGATCCCCGCCACCCGGTGCTCGACGCCATCGTGGCAGCCCTCGACCGCCTCGGCCTGCCCACCCTGATACAGGCCGCCGGCATGCCCGCTCGGCAAGCGGACGCGATCGAGCGGCCCACGATCCAGGTGACGACAACCGCCAACCGGGCGTCCTTGCTGGCCGGCTGCGATATCGCGGTGTGCCAGGCCGGCGACATCGCCATCCAGGCTCTGCTGGCGGGCAAACCGCTGCTGATGGCCCCGGTGTTCGTCGAACAGATGATGATATTGCACCGCGTGGCGACCCAGGGGCTGGGACACGGGATCGAGCCGACCGCCGATGCCGTCACCGCGGACGCGGCACTGCGCCGCCTGGTCGACGACCGCGCCTGCCGCCTGCGCGCGGTCAATTTCGCCCGCAACTACGACGGCTACCGCCCGGCCATTGCCATCGATGCCGTCACCGCCGCGATTGACGACCTGCTTGCCTGACGAACCCCGGTTCGGAAAGGCCAGCCCGCACAAACCCGGCCCGCACAAACCCAGGTCGCACAAACCCAGGCCGCACAAACAAAGCGATCCGTGATACCGGCGGCGCTGTTGCCCCTACCCCGTCGCCGGCCGCACCGATAGAGATCAACCGGTACGAAAGAACCGGTAGGTGCCCTTGCCCGAATTTTCGATCTTCACCCTCGGCCTCATCCTGCTCACAGCCTCGCTGGTCGCCATGCTGTCACGCCGCCTCAGGCTGCCGTACAGCGTCGGGCTGGTCGTCGCCGGCATCGGTCTCGCGCTGCTCCCCAGCGCCCCCGAACTGCCCCTGACGCGCGACCTGATCTTCAACATCTTCCTCCCGCCGCTGGTGTTCGAGGCCGCGCTGCAACTCAAATGGGACCCGTTCCGCCGTGACCTGCCGCTGACCCTGGCGCTGGCATTCCTCGGCGTCGCGATCGCGTCCGCGTTCGTCGCCGCGGGCATGCATTTCGTCGTCGGCTGGAGCTGGATCGGCGCGATGCTGTTCGGCATCCTGATCGCCGCGACCGACCCCGTCTCCGTCATCGCCGCCTTCCGGGAAATGAGCGTGGTGCGCCGCCTGAGCATGGTGGTGGAGGCCGAGAGCCTGCTGAACGACGGTGCCGCCGCCGTCGGCTTCACCCTTCTCGCCGCCATCGCCGGCGGCGGCGCGGTGACCCCGGCCGCCGTCTTCGGCTCCCTGCTGTGGATGGTGGCGGGCGGCGTGCTGTCCGGGGCAGTGGTCGCCGGCGCGCTGCTTGTGGTCGCCTGGCGCACCGACGACCACCTGGTCGAGATCACCCTGACCACCATCGCCGCCTACGGATCGTTCCTGCTGGCCGAACACTTCCACATGTCGGGGGTGCTGGCCTCACTCACCGCCGGGCTGCTGGTCGGCAACGTCGGGTGGATGCGCGCGCTGTCGGAAAGCGGCCGCAGCCATGTCCTTGCGTTCTGGGAATACGTCGCCTTCCTCGCCAATTCGGTGGTGTTCATCCTGATCGGCGGCCATGAAGCGCACCAGCCGATCAACCTCGTCACCGGAGCCGCCGTCGCCGCGGTGGCCCTCGTACTGGCGGGACGCGCCCTTGCCGTCTATCCGCTGTGTGCCCTGTTCGCCCGCACCCGCGTCCAGATCGACTATCGGTACCAGCATGTCCTCGTATGGGGCGGCCTGCGCGGCGCCCTCGCGCTGGCGCTCGTGCTGGCCCTGCCCGCCAGCGTGCCGGAGCGCCAACAAATCATCGTCGTGTCCTTCGCCGTGGTCGCCTTCTCGATCTTCGTGCAAGGCCTGACCATGCCCTGGCTAATCCGCCGACTGGGCCTCACCCGTGATGACGACACCTACCCGCCAGACAACGCCTGACGTCAGCGAATCTCAACCATCCATCGCCGTCATGGCGGGCGAAGGCCCGCCATCCACGCCTTCGCCGAAATACACACTGCCATTCACGCATGGCAATCGACCACCCACCCGTCGCCTCACGCGACCCCGCGCATCACCCCAGCCTACTCCGCCGCGAGCTTCTCCGCGTCAGCCGCCGCCTTCAACGACGCCGCCTTCGCCTCCACCAACTCGACGATGTGATCGACCATGGACGCACCGTCGATCGTGTGGTCGGTCTTCCCGGCCGCGTAGATCATGTGCCGCCCATTGCCGCCACCGGTCACGCCGATATCGGTCATCAGCGCCTCGCCCGGCCCGTTCACCACGCAGCCGATGATGCTGAGCGACAGCGGCGTGGAGATGTGGGCCAGCCGCTCCTCCAGCTTGGCCACCGTATCGATGACGTTGAAGCCCTGACGGGCGCAGCTC
>DATAZJ010000200.1:0-6934 GCA_036272115.1 Rhodopila sp.
CGCGGCACGACGAGCAGCGCAAGATCGTCTCGCCGATTGTCGCGCCACCCAACCTGGCAAAAATGTCTGGCACGATCCGCGAGCGGGCGATCAGGATCCTGGAGGAATTGCCGCGCGGCGAGGTGTTCGACTGGGTCGATCGCGTGTCGGTGGAACTGACGACACAGATGCTGTCGACGTTGTTCGATTTTCCGTTCGAGGAGCGGCGGACTCTGACGTACTGGTCGAACATCGCCACGGTGAACACGCGCGCCGGAACCGAGATCGATTCGGAAGCGAAGCGGGACGTGATCCTGCGGCAGATGCTGGCGTATTTCACCGACGTCTGGAAAGTGCGGCAGCAACAGCCGCCGGCACCCGACCTGATCTCGATGCTGGCGCATGGCGAGGCGACGCGCGATCTGCCGTCGCGCCCGCATGAGTTCATGGGCAATCTGCTGCTGCTGATCGTCGGCGGGAACGATACGACGCGGAACTCGATTTCCGGCGGGCTGCTGGCGCTGAATCAGTTTCCGGAACAATACCGCAAGCTGCGGGAAAATCCCGAGCTGGTGACAGGCATGGTGCCGGAGATTATTCGGTGGCAGACGCCGGTGATCCATATGCGGCGTACCGCGCTGGCGGACACAGAACTGGCGGGAAAGACGATCCGCCGGGGCGACAAGGTTGCGATGTGGTATCTGTCGGGCAATCGTGATGAGGACGCGATCGAGCAGGCCGACGATTTCGTCATCGACCGGCCTCGGCCTCGGCAGCATCTGTCGTTTGGGTTTGGTATTCATCGTTGCGTTGGAAACCGGTTGGCGGAGATGCAACTGACGATCCTGTGGGAGGAGATCCTGAAACGGGATTTCCCGCCGATCGAGGTCGTTGGCGAACCGACACGGGGATACTCCAACCTGCTGCGGTCGATCGGTTCACTGCCGGTGCGGATTCCGGCCTGACGCGACGGGGGCTGACGATGTCCATTCCGTATTACGATTGCATCGCCCACCATGCCGTGCGCCGGCCGGATTCACTGGCGGCGGTGGATCTGGCGACGGGACGGGAACACAGCTACGCGGCGGTCGACGACCGGATTTCCCGGCTGGCGGGGTGGCTGCGGTCGCAGGGGATCCAGCCGAACGACCGGGTCGCCGTGTTGGCACCCAACACCACCGACACGTTCGAGGTGCAATTCGCTTGCGGCCGCATCGGCGCGATTTTCGTGCCGCTGAACTGGCGGCTGGCGAATCCGGAACTGAGGGCGATCCTGACCGATTGCGCGCCGGCCATGCTGGTCTGTGACCTGGAATATGCCGATCGGGCACAGGAACTCGCCGATGCGTGCGGCATCGGGCGGCTGTGTTCGTTCGGACCGGTGTTCGAACGGATCACGCAGGACGGGCCGCGTCTGGCGGAACCGGTTGCGGCGACGCTGGATGACGTCTCGACCATTCTTTACACATCCGGAACCACCGGGCGGCCGAAGGGTGCGATCATCACGCATGGGATGAACTTCTGGAACACCGTGCATAGCATGGCGATGGCCGGCATCTCGCGGTCCACGGTGTTCCTGGGGCTGCTGCCGCTGTTCCACACGGGTGGGCTGAACGTGTTTTCCTATCCGGTGTTTCAGTGCGGTGGCGCGGTGCTGATCATGCGGGCCTTTGACCCGGGGGAGGCCCTGCGGCTGATCGGCGATCCAGGCGTGGGGATTACCCACATGTTCGGTGTGCCGGCGAACTACCAGTTCATGGGGCAGCATCCGCGGTTCGCGGAAACCGACGTCAGCCGGCTGGTGTTCGCGGGTGTCGGGGGGGCGCCGACGCCGGATGCGATCCTGCAGACCTGGCAACACCGGGGCGCCGTGCTGCAACAGGGCTATGGCATGACCGAGACCAGTCCGCTGGTACTGGTGCTGGATCGCGAGGATGCGGTGCGCAAGGCCGGCTCCGCGGGCAAGCCGGCGCTGCATATGGAGATGCGGGTTGTCGGGGATGACGGCGCCGATGCCCCGGTGGGGACGGTCGGCGAATTGTGGGTGAAAGGGCCGAACATCACCACGGGCTACTGGAACCAGCCGGAAATCACCGCTGCGTCCTTCACCGACGGGTGGCTACACACCGGCGATGCCGCACTGATCGATGACGAGGGGTATTACTTCATCGTCGATCGGTGGAAGGACATGTACATCTCGGGCGGGGAGAACGTGTATCCGGCGGAGGTCGAGAACGTCCTGTATGAGAACGCTGCCGTCGCCGAGGCGGCGGTCATCGGGGTTTCCGACATGCGCTGGGGTCAGGTGGGACGCGCGGTCGTCGTGCTGAAGCCGGGATTGACGCTGACCGAGGACGAGATCGTGGCACATTGTGCCGCCAATCTGGCTCGGTACAAGTTGCCCCATTCGGTGGTATTTACTGACGCATTGCCGCGCAACGCGACCGGTAAAGTGCATAAACCGACGCTGCGGATGCAGTTCGGAGACGCCTGACAGGGCGATCCGCCCCGCGCCACCTGATCGATGACGCGGGTTGCGGTTGTCGCGTTAGTAGCCCGGCGGGTAGTAGCCCGGGGGCGCCGCGTAATAGCCCGGAGGCGGGGCATAATAGGCCGGCGGCGGGGCGTAATAGACCGGCGGCGGCACGTAGGCCTGCGAGGCGATGACGCCGCCGACCACAGCCGCGGCACCGAGACCAAGCAGGGCGCCGGCTACACCCGGGCCACGGTGCCAGCCACCATGATAACCGCCGTGGTAACCGCCATGCCAGCCGCCGTGGCCATGCCAAGCCGCATCAGCGGTCATTGGCGCCGCCATCAGCCCCGCCGCGAGCGGAGCCGCAATCATGAGGGCCTTCCAGCGAAGCATGGGCTTTACTCCTTCAAAGTGTTCCATCGCTAAGGAATGTGGGTAGCAAGGGTGACCGGATTGAGGCGAGAGCATGCTTCTTTGATGAAATTTTTTTTGTGGGACCCGTTCCTACGGCCCGGTTCCTGCGTATTCCGATCGTTCACACATTTGTTATCCGGCTGACCTGAGCATTCCGCGTCAGCGCGCGTTCGCCGCGGCATCTCTTGGCCACAAGGCTGAACGCCAGCGGGCGGCGATCGCACCTGTCATTAGGAGACCGACTATACAATAGCCCGTCGCGGTGGCGGTGAAGCCGAACCGCTCGATCAGGGCGCCAGCGGCGAGAAGTCCCAGCGGAAGGCCGTAGATCGCCAGCATGCGGACGCCCATGACCCGCCCGCGAAAATGCGCACCCGCGCCGTGCAGCAGCATCACGGCCATCGGCACCATGGACAGGCTCTGCGCGAACCCGGCCAAGACCAGGCTGACGCGTCCGCCAGTGATGCCCGGCACGTGGATAAAGGCCAGCAGCATCACGTACCAGACCACGGCATAGATGATCATCATACGAGCCGGCCGGATTGACCGCCCGGCGAAACCGATTGCGATCGAACCCGTCAGGGCGCCGACGGCGAAACTGGCAACCAGGGAGCCGAGGCCGGTCTGGTCGACGTGGTAGATCTCGCGCGCCACGTAAGGCAGCAAACCCAGTGTCAGCGGAAACGCCGTCATGTTGACCAGGAACGCAAGCCACATCGCAGCCAGGGAGGCGGGCGTGTCCCAGACATAGGCCAAGCCCTCCCGCAGGTCGCGCCAGAACGACAGCCGCGCCATGGTCCCTGATGGGCGAGGCGCACCGACACCGAGGGTCAGGGTAAAGCCGGAGGCGTAAAAGATGGTGATCACGACATAGGCCGGTGCCATGCCGAGCAGGGCGAACAGGGCGGCACCGGCAAGGGAGCCGACGACACGGGCGGAATCGCTCGTTGTCCGCGCCACGCCCATGGCGGCCATCAGCCGGTCGCCGGGCATTGTCTCGGCCACCAGGGCGTTGCGCATCGCGAGGTCGGAGGGGCGGATCAATCCGGCGACGGTGGCGATGGCCAGAACAATCAATGGCGTCAGGATATCCAGTGCCGCCAGGGCGGTCATCAGCGCGGCCAACGATGCATAGACCACGCGCATGGTACACAGCACGTTGCGGTGCCCAAGCCTATCCCCGGCCAGGCCGAATATCGGCGCAATCAGCGTGCCGACATATTGCAGCGAGCCGTAGACGGTCAGGAGCAGCACCGATCCGGTCGTGGTCAGGATGTACCAGCCGAGGATCAGTATCTCCATCTCGCTGGCCCAGGAGGTGAGCAGATCGGCTGGAAACTGGAACCGGAAGCTGCGCACGCCGAACGGGGCGAGGACT
Organism: Rhodopila sp.; assembly: GCA_036272115.1. Lineage (GTDB taxonomy): Bacteria > Pseudomonadota > Alphaproteobacteria > Acetobacterales > Acetobacteraceae > Rhodopila. Next base: position 4,248 of record DATAZJ010000200.1, read on the forward strand.
TCGGATCGGCTGTTGCGACCTGTGTGGTTCATCGGGGCTGACTCGCCATGTTGCGTCCGAGACCTGTCAGTCTCAGTGGAACACCACGGGGCGAATCGAGCCGGCATCGGGCCACGGCGGGTTCGGCCGACGATTGCCCGGCGAGGCGTTGCGTTTGCCGGCACGAGGGTCAGGGGCGGCGAGGCTCCGTTGCTCGTTTTTCGGTGCTGCCGTCGCGGCCATGCGGATGGCGGCGGCCCGAATCAGCCTGTTCAGCACGGCTTGCGTTTCCCCGGTTCGGTAGCGGAATGCATGTTCGCCGATTCATGGACGGAAACCAAGGGCGGCCGGGTTGGCGGGCGGTTTATGTTGCCCTGAGGATTCGCTGCGAAATAATCGAATCGTTCGACGCGTCGCGGTTAGCCTCCGGCCGCCATGGCGGGTGGAGGCGGCAATGCCGGCGTCGAGGCGTTTGTTTGTTCCCGTGGCCTTGCTGGCGGGCACGGCGCTGGGCGTGTCCAAGGTTTCTTTTTGTTGCTATTTCATTACGTTCCGGACGCAGCCCCCTGCCCCGGCACCGCGTGAAGATCGATTATATCGAACCGGCGCCGTTATGGCCGTCGCCAGCCCCCATTTGCGTGGGGGCGCGCGCCGGCAGAAGCTGCTACGTGAAACGCGGTCAACCATTGTCGCATCCTTGCGGAACATTGCCGCGATTTAACGGACCCGGCGCCCGCCTGCCCATCTCGGCGGCGGCCGGCGGAAATAGAGCGATCGGGCAAATGAAGTGTGGAGAAAGGTGATTTTTTCGTCCATTCGCCAATCGCTGCCTGCCCGCAGTATGCCAATTGACTCAGCGCGCCCGCTTCGTCAGGTTCGCAACTGTCTGGGAAAAAGCCAAATAACGAAGGGAACGGGGGCGTATGGCAGGATGCGGCCACATCGTTGTAACGTGCGAATTGCGTAGGTGCCCATCACTCAGGATGGGCGGGTATACGACGTGGCAGACGGGTGGTGACGCGCGTAGACACACCGTGACAGACGGGATGCCGGCGTGACCAACCTGCTCGAAGCGAAGAACCTCCACGCGGCTTACGGCGAAACCAGGGTTCTCCACGGCATCGATTTCGCGATTCGCCAGGGCGGCGTGACCGCGCTGCTGGGTGCGAACGGCGCCGGCAAGACCACGACGCTGCGGGCGATCTGCGGCCTGATCCGGACGCGGGGGGATGTGACCTTGGACGGCAGGCGCATCGACGGCATGGCGACCGAGGACATTGTCCGGCTGGGGGTCGCCCATGTGCCCGAGGGCCGGGGCACCTTCATGGAGCTGACGGTCGAGGAGAACATGCGGCTGGGCGCCTATACGCGCCCGGCTCGGCAGGCGACCGAAGATTTCGACCATATGTTCGACTACTTTCCCCGGCTGAAGGAGCGCTACAAGCAGCAGGCCGGGACGCTGTCCGGTGGGGAGCAGCAGATGCTGGCGATCGTGCGGGCGCTGCTGCTGCGACCGCGGCTGCTGCTGTTGGATGAGCCGTCGTTCGGCCTGGCGCCGCTGATCGTGCAGGAGATCTTTCGGATTCTTGGGCGGATTAAGGCCGACGCCGGCGTCAGCATCCTGCTGGTGGAGCAGAACGCCGCCATCGCGCTGGAATTCGCCGAGGACGCGTACGTGCTGGAAACCGGCCGCATCGTGATGGCGGGTTCATCCGCCGACATCAGCAAGGACGAGGGCATCCGCCGCTCGTATCTCGGGTATTAGCGCGGGATTGGGTCAGGTTGACCCGATTCTGCTCTATAAGTGCATGTTTTCGCGTGGTTTGTGCCTGTTGGCTTCGGCCTGGGACGATCACACTCTAGGGGGGCGCGATGCTCGCGGGCATACTGCATCAGGTCATGTCGGGCCTCGCCACGGGGGGCATCTACGCATCCGTGGCACTCGCCCTGGTGATGATCTACCAGGCGACCCATCACGTGAATTTCGCGCAGGGGGAGATGGCGACGTTCTCCACCTATGTCGCGCTGATGTTCATCAATGCGGGGTTTCCGTACTGGCTGGCGCTCGCCGCTGCGGTCGTGTTGTCTTTCATCGTCGGCGTGGCGATCGAGCGGGTACTGATGCGGCCGCTGGCGAATGCGCCGGTGCTGGCCTCGGTGGGGGTGTTCATCGGGTTGCTGCTGATCGTCAACGCGATGAGCGGCTGGTTCTTCGACTACACGATCAAGCAGTTTCCTTCGCCGTTCCCGGATCATCCGATGCTGGGCGGCTATCTGTCGGGGCATGAACTGGGGTCGACCGGGGTCACACTGTTCGTATTGATCAGCGTCTATCTGTTTTTCCGGCATACGCGGCTGGGCCTGGCGATGCGGGCGGCGGCGTACAATGCGACGTCGTCCCGGCTGGTCGGTGTCCGGGTCGGCTGGATGCTGGCGCTCGGCTGGGGGCTGGCGGCGGCGATCGGCGCGATCGCCGGCTGCATGGTGGCGCCGATCGTCTTCCTCGATCCGAACATGATGGGGGGCATCCTGCTGTATGCCTTCGCCGGCGCGCTGCTGGGCGGGATCGACAATCCGCTGGGCGCGGTGCTGGGTGGGTTCGCGGTGGGGGTGATCGAGAACCTAGGCGGTGCCTACCTGGTTGGCACCGAACTGAAGCTGACGATGGCACTGGTGATCATCGTGGGCGTGCTGACGATCAAGCCGAC
>DATAZJ010000201.1:0-1979 GCA_036272115.1 Rhodopila sp.
GACTCCACCAGCAGGGGCATCTCGTTCTCGATCGACTCGACATTATGCACTGAAGGCAGGTTGCCAAAGTCGATGTTCACGAACGCACTCGGCCCGTCGCCCCCGGCAAACCCGCCATTCCCGCCAGCCGGGCTCTCGTAATACACATATTGCCGGTTCCGCTTCGGGTTCCACCCACCGATCGAGTTCGGAAACGAACTCCCGCACAGATCCCCTGACACCCGGTCCGGAATGATCTGCGACAGCGCCGCCATCGCCAGCGACACGCCGCGTTTCCGCACCTCCCCATGCGCCCCGGCCGGGGCATCAGACTGGCAATTGAAAATCGAGGCCTCGGGCGCCGTCAGCGTCAAAGGCCGAAACGCCCCGTCATTCACCGCCCCGCCAGGATCCAGCGTCGCCTTCACCGCCACGAACACCCCAGCCCCCGCCACCGCCAGCGAGCAATTCACCACCCCCGGCACCTGGGGATTGGTCCCGTCGAAATCAGCAACCAACTGATCCCCGGCCACGGTCAGTTTCAAACGGGCCAAAACCGGATCCAGCCGCCCCTGGTTGTAAAACTCCAGATAGTCTTCCGCGAAATAATCCCCGTCCGGCAGTGTGGCGATCCGGCTGCGCAACCGCCGCTCCGTGCGATCCAGGTTCAGCCGCACGCAAGCCTTCACCACATCCCAGCCATACTTGGCGATCAGCGCTCTGATACGCCGCTCCGCCACGCGGCACGCGCCCAACGACGCATTCAGATCCCCCCGCCGCTCCTCCGGCACCCGCATATTCGCCATCAGCAGGGTCATCGCCGAGCGGTTCTCCCGCCCGCCCTCGAAGATCTTGATCGGCGGAATACGGACACCTTCCTGAAAGATGTTCGTCGACAATCCCGAGTAACTGCCAGGCACCATCCCGCCAACATCCACCCAATGCGCCCGCACGGCCGGGAAGATCAGCATCTCCCCCGCCTCGCTGAACAGAGGACACAGCAGCGTCACATCGTTCATGTGCGTCCCGCCGCGATACGGGTCGTTCAGCAGGATCGCATCCCCCGGATGCAGGTCGCCGGCAAAATCCTCCAGCGCGCACCGCACCCCCCAGGGCAGCGGCAACACATGCCCCGGATGATCCCAGGACTGCGCCACCATCTCTCCCGCCGGCCCGAACAAGGCACACGAGAAATCATCGAACTCATAAATCACCGAGGAATACGACGCTCGGATGATCGTCGCCCGCATCTCCCGCACGATGGCGATCAGGCTTTCGCAGACGACCTCCAGGGTGATCGGATTGACGTCCATCAGACCTTCTCCATCAGCAGGTCACCGTGATCCAGCACCGTCAAACACCAGCCCGGCGGCAGCAGAGTGGTCGACCCGCTCTCATCGACGATCGCCGGCCCCACCAGCCGAACCCCGGCCGCCAGCCGCATCCGGTCATACAGAGGCGTCTCCAGGGCCTGCCCGCCAAACACTACCGGCCGAGACCCCGTTCGTGCCTGATCCGCTGGCCCACCGTCCGTCCAGGGCGGCAACGCCGGCTTGTCCACGACCCCCAGCGCCGTCACCCGGTAATTGACGATCTCCACCGACCCGCCGGAGCGGTGGCCGAACCGGCGGTCATGCACCTCGGCAAACGCCGCCTCCATATCGGCGACCGACAGGATCGTCTCCGGCAGCTCCACCAGCAATTCCCAGGACTGTCCCAGGTAGCGCATGCCCGCGGACCGCTTCAGCACGATACGATCCGGCGCCACGCCTTCATTCAGCAGCTCTTGCCGGGCGCGCGCCTCGATTTCGTTGAAGGTGGCATCCACGATGTCGTAACCGTCATCCCCCAGGGTCGCCGTCCGCGTACGCGCATGGTCGCGCCGCAGGTCGGAGATCAGTGACCCGAACGCCGCGAAATTGCCCGGTCCTACCGGCACCAGGATGCGCGTCATCTCCAACTCGTCCGCGATCGCCGCCGCATGCATCGGCCCCGCCCCG
>DATAZJ010000202.1:0-5639 GCA_036272115.1 Rhodopila sp.
CGACTGTGGACAGTGCTGGAGCGGCCCGACCTGGTCAAGCGCACCAACGACGAACGCGAGACCGGCCACGCGCAAGAGGCCCGCACGCTGGCTGCCATCATGCTGACCCGAACCGCCGCCGAATGGGAAGACTTCCTGCAAGCCCGGCACATCCCCGCCTCCCGCGTGCGCACGATGGGGGAGGCATTGGAGGACCCCCAGCTTGCCTCGCGCGGGCTGCTGCACCGGCACGAAAATGTGCCCGGCATCGACGGATCATTCACGGTTCCAATGGCTGCCTTCAAGTTTGGCCACGACGGCCCCAGCATCGACCGGCCGCCGCCACGGTTCGGGCAGCACAATGATGAGGTATTGGGCGAACTCGGCTACAGTGACTCCGACATCGCCGGCTTCCGGTCGGCGAACATTATCTAGGCGGGATTCTGAACATGAAACTGGGACGCCTCGGGGTCTGGTACTCCACTGACAAGCATGACGGCAACGCGCAGATCGCGGACTTCACGAAGACGGTTGAAAAGCTGGGATATGATACGCTCTGGTATCCGGAATCACGCGGTTTCGAATCGTTCACCATCGCCGGCTACATGCTGTCACAGACAAGATCTCTGAAAATCGGCAGCTCCATCGCCTCGATCTACGCCCGGGACGCGTTCACCTCCCGCCGCGGCATGATCAGCCTCAACCAACTCTACGGCGATCGTTTCATCCTCGGCCTGGGCGTCAGCCACCTGCCGATGGTCGAGGGCATCCGCGGCCACACGTACGAAAAGCCCGTGCCGGCGATGCGGGCCTACCTGAACGGCATTGCGAAAGGTGAATCCGGGGCAGCCGATTTCCCGATCTGCCTTGCCGCCCTGGGACCGCTGATGCTGAAACTGGCCGGACAAATGACCCAAGGTGCCGTGCCATACAACACAATCCCCAAACACACAGCCGAGGCAGCGAAAATCCTCGGCCCCGGGAAATGGCTGGCCATCGAACAGAAAGTTACCGTTGAAACCGACCCCACCAGGGCGAGGGCCCTGGGCCGGGAGGAACTCTCCCGTTACCTGGTGCTCGACAACTACAGGAACGCCTGGTTCGGCATGGGCTTCACCGAGGCCGACCTGTCGAACGGCGGCTCCGACGGTTTCATCGACCAGATGGTGCTATGGGGCACCCCCGATCAGGTGAAGGCGGGACTCAGGGCCCATTTCGACGCCGGAGCGACCCACGTGGCGATCCAGCCGGTCCACGCCCCCGGCGACACCGCCGGCCGCGACAAGATGCTCGCGGCGCTGGCGGATACCTGAACCCGATCACTCCGCCGCCTGCGCGTACGCCTCCAGCGGCGCGCAGGTGCAGATCAGGTTGCGGTCGCCATACACATTGTCCACCCGCTTGACTGGCGGCCAGTATTTCGACGCCGCCACCCAAGGCAGCGGAAACGCCGCCTGACCCCGCGTATACGCATGTGTCCAGACATCCGCCATGACCTCCGCGGCGGTATGTGGCGCGTGCTTCAGCGGATTGTCCGCACGATCCAGCCTGCCCGCGGCGATCGAGGCAATCTCCCCCCGGATCGCGATCATCGCATCGCAGAACCGGTCCAGTTCGGCCTTCGATTCGCTCTCCGTCGGTTCAATCATCAGCGTTCCGGCAACCGGCCAGGACATCGTCGGCGCATGGTAGCCATAGTCCTGCAACCGCTTGGCGATGTCCTCCACCTGCACGCCCGCTTCGACGGCAAAGCCGCGACAGTCGATGATGCATTCATGCGCGACCATGCCACCGGGACCCGAATACAACACGGGATACGCCTCCCGCAGCCGGCCCGCGATATAGTTCGCGGACAAGATCGCCACCTCGGTCGCGCGCTTCAACCCGGCCGGACCCATCATGCGGATATACGCATAAGGAATCGGCAGGATCAGCGCACTGCCGAACGGCGCCGCCGAGACCGGACCAATGCCGCCCGCCGGCCCGGCATCCGCCCGCAGCGGATGGTTCGGCAGGAACCCCGCCAGATGCGCCGCCACGCCGATCGGACCCACGCCCGGCCCACCGCCGCCATGCGGAATGCAAAACGTCTTGTGCAGGTTCAGATGGCAGACATCGGCCCCGATCGAAGCCGGCGAGGTCAGCCCCACTTGCGCGTTCATGTTGGCGCCATCCATATAAACCTGGCCGCCATACTGATGAACCACGCCACAGATGTCGCGAATGCCGCCCTCGAACACACCATGCGTGGACGGATACGTAATCATCAGCGCGGCCAACCGGTCCGCATGCGCCGCCGCCTTCGCCCGCAGGTCACCCAGATCGACGTTGCCGTCGCGATCACAGCCAACCACCACCACCTTCAGCCCCGCCATCGCCGCGCTGGCCGGATTCGTTCCATGCGCCGAGGATGGGATCAAACACACATCCCGATGCTGCTCCCCCCGAGACTCGTGCCACGCCCGTATCACCAGCAGCCCGGCATATTCACCTTGAGAGCCAGCATTCGGCTGCAACGACACCGCGGCAAACCCGGTGGCGGAACACAGCCAGTTTTCCAGGCAGCGAATGAGAGTCAAATAGCCAACGGTCTGGTCAGCCGGCGCAAACGGATGAACATCGGCAAACCCCGGCAAAGTGATCGCTATCATTTCGGCCGTGGCATTCAGCTTCATGGTGCAGGATCCCAGCGGGATCATGCTGCGGTTCAGCGCGATATCCTTGTCTTCCAGTCGTTTCACATAGCGCAGCATCTCATGTTCGGCATGATACTGGCGGAAAATCGCCTGCTGCAGGAAATTGGACCCACGCAGCACCTCAGCCGGAATCGACGCAACCGCGCCCTCTAGACCGGCCCCCAACAACCCCGCCAATGCCACCAGATCGCCACGCGTAACGGTTTCATCCAGTGCGATCCCCACACCTGTCTCATCCACACGGCGGAAATTGAACCCCGCCGCAACACCGCGGCTGATCAGATCGTCCGACCCTTCGATCACAATGGTATCGAAAAACGCCTCATGCCTCACCCGCAGCCCGGCTCGGATCGCGGCATCCGCCAACATCCTGGCCTGCAACGACACCCGCCGGGCAATACGGCGCAGACCCTCCGGCCCGTGCCAGACCGCATAAAACCCGGCAAGCACCGCCAGCAGCACCTGCGCAGTGCAGATGTTGGACGTCGCCTTCTCACGACGGATATGCTGCTCCCGCGTTTGCAATGCCAGGCGCATCGCCGGATGCCCGGCCGCATCGAGCGACACCCCGACCAGACGCCCCGGCATCGCCCGCTTGAACGCATCCTTTGTGGCAAAGAACCCGGCATGCGGACCGCCGAAGCCCATCGGCACACCAAAACGCTGCGCCGACCCAACAACGATATCGGCTCCCATCTCCCCCGGTGGAGTCAACAACGCCAGGGCCAACGGATCGGTGGCGACAACAGCAAGCGCGCCCGCCTGATGGGCAGCTTCGATCTCCTCCGACAGATCCCGCAGCGCGCCCGTCGTGCCGGGATATTGCAGCATCAGCGCGAACGGCCGAACAGCACCGACAGCGGCAACATCCCCGGGTTCCACCTGCCTCAACATAATCCCCAGCGGCTTCGCTCGCGTCGCCAGCACGGCCAGCGTCTGCGGATGCAGGTCGCCGGCGACCGCCAGGACATCGGACTTCGTTTTGCTGAGCGCATGCGCCATGGCCATCGCCTCCGCCGCCGCGGTGGCCTCATCCAGCAGCGACGCGTTGGCGATCTCCATGCCGGTCAGTTCGGAAATCATCGTCTGGAAATTCACCAGCGCTTCCAGCCGCCCTTGCGCGATCTCCGCCTGATACGGCGTATAGGCTGTGTACCACCCAGGATTTTCCAGCACATTCCGCAGGATCACCGGCGGCGTGACCGTGCCGTGATACCCCATCCCGATCAGGCTTTTCACGGGGGGATTCTGTGCTGCCAACGCCCGCAGCTCAGCAATGGTCGCCGCCTCGTCGATCGGCGGCGGCAGGTTCAGCGCCTGGTTGGAACGGATCGAATCCGGCACGGTCTTGCCGGCGACATCATCCAGCGTCGCCGCCCCGACCGCTTTCAGCATGGCCACCAGTTCGGTCTCCGAAGGACCGATGTGGCGGCGGACAAACCCGTCGCTTTCCTCGAGTTCAGCCAGCTCGGCGAGTACGTCCATGCCTACAGCGTCTCCAGGAATTCGTCGTAGGCGTCCTGATCCATCAACGTCTCGAACGAGTCGGGATCGTCCAGTTCAAGCCGGAAGAACCAGCCTTCTCCCTCCGCATCGCTGTTGACGATGGAAGGGTCCTCAACGATCGTTTCGTTGATCTCCACCACCTTGCCGGCCAGCGGAGCATAGACGTCCGATGCCGCCTTCACGCTCTCGACAACCGCGCAGGCCTCCGCTTCGGCGACGATTCGTTCCGCCTCCGGCAGTTCGACATGAACCAGGTCACCCAGTTGCTCCTGCGCATGATCGGTGATGCCGACCGTGGCGATATCACCGTCCAGCACCACCCATTCGTGGTCTTTCGTGTAACGTTTATCCGCACTTTTGCTGGCCATGGAAACGTTCCTTCTCAACGACTGTAGCGATGGGGGGTGAATGGCAGGGGCACGACCGTTGCAGGAATCGACTTGCCGCGAACGATCAGGTTCAATCTGGTGCCATCAGCGGCAAGATCGCGACGAACATAACCCATGGCGATTGGCCCGTTCACGCTGGGCCCGAACCCGCCGGATGTAACCGTTCCCGCCTCGGTCCCATCCTCCGCCATGATGGTCGTCAGCGCTCGGGCAGGCGCCCGTCCATCCGGGCGGATACCGACGCGGCGGCGCGGAACCCCGTTATCGAGTTGGTCGCGCATCAGCAGGCCGCCGGGAAAATCCCAGTTCAGTTTGCGGCGCTTGCCGATAACCCAGGTCAGGCCGGCCTCGATCGGACTGGTCAGCTCATCGATGTCGTTGCCGTACAGGCAGAGACCGGCCTCCAGCCGCAGCGAATCCCGAGCGCCCAGCCCGATCGGAACGACCGCCGGCTGGGCGATCAGCAAATCCGCCAGCGCTTCCGCCTGTTCGGCAGGAGCCGATATCTCGAACCCGTCCTCCCCGGTGTAGCCGGAACGTGAGACCAGGCAATCGACACCGCCCAGGCTGACGGCGGCGACGCCCATAAACGGCAGCGCGGCGGCAGCCGGCGACAACCGGCCCATGACGGCGACCGCCTCCGGACCCTGCAGCGCCAGCAGCGCCCGGGCTTCCCACTGGGTCAGCGTCAGATGCTCCGGCAGATTGGCGGCCAGGTGGGAGAAATCGACGTCCTTGCGGCTGGCGTTGACGACCAGGAACAGCCGGTCCTCGTCCAGACGGGCGACCATCAGGTCGTCGATGATGCCACCAGCCTCATTGGTCAGCAGCGTATAGCGCTGGCGGCCGGGTTTCAGACCGGCGATATCGCCCGGAACCAGGCTTTCCAGCGCGGTCGCGACATTGGCGCCCGCCAGGATGGCCTGGCCCATATGCGACACGTCGAACAACCCCGCATGGGCGCGCGTATGCAGGTGTTCGGCCAGCACACCGCCCCGGCATCGCTCGGCGAGGTCGCCGGTCATATCGTATTGCACCGGCATGGCATAACCGGCGAACGGAACCATGC
>DATAZJ010000203.1:0-14665 GCA_036272115.1 Rhodopila sp.
AAGTCTTGCCGGGGCCGATGCGGTGAGCGGGTTGGCACGGTGCAATTCCAGCAACTGTCGCAATGCCGTTTCGTCCGACAGGACCGCGGCCCTCTCCGCGGTGTCCAGGGTCGGCCACACGGTGTCGAGGCAGGATGCCTCGGCCAGTTTCGCGGCTCCGGTCAGCATGGGAACGTTGAGTGGGTCGAGCCCCGGCCGGCGCGGCGGCGGCAGCATTTGCCGATGTGCAGCCAGGAATGCCGGGTCGTCCAGCAATGCCTGGACGCCTTCGGCGGCGGGTTTGTTCGATACCTGCTTGTACAGCGATGCGGCTCGCCGCAAAACTTCCGGCGGATGCATTTCCTCCGGGATGCGCAGCAACCCGATGCGGCGCAGTGCCAGGCCCCAGGAACGGCGGGCGGTCAGGGCGGCGAGCGGCACCGCCAATGCCAGACCCAGGACGACCGGCAGCATCCACCGCGCGAGATAAGGCGACACCGCCCAGGCGCCGATGCCCAGCAGCATGCCCAGGATGGTGTGGCGCCGGTACAGCCGGACGACGTCGCGCAACGGCACGCCGCCGTCGTCCCGCCGCTGCGCGTTCCAGCCCGAATCCCGCCCCAGCAGGATCGCGACGACGTCGACCGACTGGGTGATCATCACCACCGGTGCCAGCAATCCGGCGATCAGCGTTTCCAGCAGCAGGCTGATGACCAGCCCCAGGAAACCCCCGCTGCCGCGTCGCCGGTCACGCCGCACCATTACCGTGATCAGGCCGAGCAGCTTCGGCACCAGCAGCAGGCCCATCGTGCCGCTGAACACCCACATCGCTCGTATCGGGTCGATCACCGGCCATTGCGGGAACAGCGACTTGCCGCCGGAGGGGAAATAGTCCGGCGGGATAAAGCGAGCCTGTAGCGCGATCAGGACGCCGCTCAGCAGGAACAGCAGCCAGAGGGGGGCGGTGATGTAGGAGCCGATGCCCGTCATCAGATGCATCCGGCTGATCCAGTTCAGGCCGCGCGCCGGCAGGACCGCCATGTGCTGCAGATTGCCCTGGCACCAGCGCCGGTCGCGCACCGCGAGGTCCATCAGCGACGGCGGGCTTTCCTCATAACTGCCTTCCAGGCCGGGCATCATGTGGATCGCCCAGCCGCCGCGGCGCATCAGCGCGGCCTCGATGAAGTCGTGACTCAGGATGTGGCCGCCAAAGGGTTTGCGGCCGCGCAGTTCCGGCAGTCCCGCCTGTTCGGCGAACGCCCTGGTGCGGATCAGGGCGTTATGGCCCCAGTAGTTGCCTTCGGCGCCGTGCCACCAGGCGATGCCGTGCGCGATCACCGGACCGTACACCCGCCCGGCGAACTGCTGCATCCTGGCGAACAGCGTGGTGCCGCCGGTGATGATGGGCAGTGTCTGCACCAGGCCGACATCCGGATGCGATTCGATCGCGCGCACCAGGGCGACGAGTGTGTCGCCTCGCATGACGCTGTCGGCGTCCAGGATCAGGAATTGCGGGTAGGCGGCGCCGAACCGGCCGACCCACTCGGCGATGTTCCCGGCCTTGCGCGCGGTGTTCTTGGCACGATGCCGATAGAAGATGCGGCCTGCGCCGTTGGTCCGCTCGCGCAGATCCAGGAAGGCTTTTTCCTCCTCCAGCCAGACCTCGGGGTTGGTGGTGTCGCTCAGGATGAAGATATCGAACCAGTCGGCGACATCCTGACGGCGCAGTTCTTCGTCGATCGCCTCCAGCCCGGCCATGATGCGTGTGGGTGGTTCGTTGTAGGTCGGCATCAGCAGCGCCGTGCGGCTGGTGGGCAACGCGCCCGGCGCCAGCAGCCGGCGTCCGCCACCCGCCATGACCGAAACGAAGCCGGCGATCGCGCTGGTGAACGACAGTGCGATCCAGGCGAACAGCGCCACGAACAATGCCAGCATGAACACCGCCAGCGGCGTGACCCCGTTGACCGCCAGGACGCGGTACATCTCCCGAGCGCCGAATCCGGTCATGACGATCGCGCCGCCGATCACCAGCAGGCGCCGCAAGCCCATGGCCGCCGGTGAGGAGGCAAACCGGCGCACCCGTTCCGGTGCCCGGCGCAGTGACTGCGTCGGCATCGTCAGCGGCGCTTCCGCCGGCAGCGAACGGAATATCAGACCTGCGTCCATCGGTAGACCCAGGTTTCCGTCAGTGGCTGATCGGCTTGCATGAGGCGGGCGTGCAACTCCACGAGTTTGTTGTCCTGCGTGTCGAGTTCGATACTCACACGCCAACCATCGACCTCGGGGTTCGGTTGCGTGACGGCGCTGATAATCTTGCCCTTGTCGGCGCCGGCATCCAGCGTGGGGGGTTGGTCGGCTTTCAGCGCCTTGAGCGAATCGCCAACGAAATCGATGATGAACTGCCGGTTCTTCTGGTCGAACGACAGCCCGCATCTTGTCTGCATGACCTGCGCGAGTTTCACCGCGCCGGGCGGTGCCCAGCACCAGTGCAGCCGGTAGTTCAGCAAGTATTCGCCCTTGGCATGCAGCGGATCGTGTGGCCGCCAGAACCCCACGATATTATCGTTGACCTCTCGGGCACTGGGGATTTCCACCAGTTCGACGGCGCCGTTACCCCAGTCGCCGATCGGCTCGACCCAGAGTGATGGCCGTTTCTCGTAATGGCTTTCCAGGTCCTGGTAATCGATGAAGGCCCGCTTCCGCTGCATGATGCCGAAGCCGCGGGGACCGGCATCTTCGAATGAGCTGATCTGCAGGTCGTGCGGATTGATCAGCGGCCGCCAGATCGCGTCGTCGTGGCCGGTGTGGAGTTGCAGGCCGTTCGAGTCGTGCACCGCCGCCCGCCAGTCGTCGATCCGCACGCGGTCGTTGGCATCGAACAGGTACATGCTGGTCAGCGGTGCAAATCCGGCCTCGGTGATGTCGGTACGGGGATAGGTGGCCGTCTCGGTGTCGAACACCGTCTCCTGCCCGGGCCGGATGGTGAAGCGGAAGGCCGCGGTGGCGCTGGGGCTGTCCAGCAGGGCGTGGATCACGAGGGCGTCCGCCCCGGTGCCTGGACGCTCCAGCCAGAATGAACGGAACACCGGGAATTCCTCCCCGCTCGGGTCCGCTGTCTTGATTGCCAGCCCGCGCGCGGACAGTCCGTATCCTTGGCCCTTCGCGACGGCGCGGAAGTAGCTGGCGCCGAGAAAGGCGCAGACCTCATCCTGGATGTTCGGATGATTGAGTGGATAGTGGATGCGAAACCCGGCGAAACCGAGATCGCCAGCGGTAGGCGGCGCTTTGTCGAAGGTAAACATATCGGTGCTGTATTCGATCGGCTGGGCGTTGCCGCCGGCGACCTCGAAGATCGCGACGCGGTCATGATAAATGTAGCCACGATGGAAGAATTCGGCGGTGAATTTGCGGTTCTGGCCGAGCCAGAGGGCTTTCGATTTGTTGAAGCGGATTTTCTGGTAGGCGGAGAAGTCGAGGTCCTTGAAGGGCGCGGGCAATGTGCTGTCGGGCGCCTTGTAGGGCTGGAGCGCAAGCTGGCGCGCCATGTTGCGGACCGTGGCGCTGTCGAACGGCGTGGGTCCGGCATTGACGGGCGGCGTGGCGGCGGCATTTGCGGCGGACGCGCGGTCGGCCACGGCCAACAACGGCAGGGATGCGCTGGCACCCAGGAACACGCGACGAAGCAATTCAACCTCCGTAAGGGAATGTTACGGATATTGCGTCGCAACGGCCCCGAATTGTGGCGGCATGCCGCACGTTCCCGTGAGACGTTGCTTATAGCGGATCAATTTCCCTTTCGGTCGTCGCACCCGGGTCGCGTTCGGCGTCGCCCAGGTTAGCCAATCTTGAGGCTTGGGCTCACGGTGACCGGTCAGGCGCCCATCGGCCTGTCTTCCCGTCAGAGGCGCACCGGAACGCCAATGTGTCCGCTCGAACCCGGTCGGCTGGTATCGCGCATCAGAGAAGCGCGATACGTCGCAGTTTTGTCCGAGTGGCCGCTTCACGCGGAAAATCGCGGTCACCTCGTGACTCGGGCTTTCCCGCGATCGGGCACCAGGGGATCGCCCATCTTCGGCCGTCTTGCGATGCCACAATGCGACTGTCATCTGCCACGTCACCCCCGCCCGGAGACAGACAATGAATGCAGGCACTATGCGCAGGGTTGACGCTGAAACCTCGCCGGCCGACCGGCCGGTCACTGCCGTGGGGGCGCTGGCCGCACTGGGCATCGTCTATGGCGACCTAGGCACCAGCCCGCTCTACACCTACCAGGCCATTGTCGGTTCGGTAGGCGGGCATCCGTCGGCGGAGGACGCGCTGGGGCTGCTGTCGCTGGTGGTGTGGGCGCTGATCGTCACCGTCTCGGTCAAGTACTGTGTGTTCGTGATACGCGCGGACAACCATGGTGAGGGCGGCATCCTCGCCCTGATGGCGCTGGTGACCCGTGGGCGTTCGAGGGGTGCGCTGGTGGTCGCCGGGCTGTTCGGCGCGGCGCTGATCTACGGCGACGGGATCATCACGCCGGCGATCTCGGTCCTGAGCGCGTTGGAGGGCGTCAACGTCGCGACCAACGTGCTGAAGCCGTACGTGGTGCCGGCCGCGCTGGTGGTGCTGCTGGGCCTGTTCGGGGCACAGATGAAGGGCACCGCCAGCATCGGGCGGGTCTTCGGCCCGATCATGCTGCTTTGGTTCGTGGCCATCGCGATCCTCGGTTTGTCCGGCATCGTGCGGCGGCCCGACGTCGTCGTGGCGATCAATCCGCTGCATGCGGTGCGGTTTATCATTGCGCATGGCTGGCACAGCTTCGTGGTGCTGGGCGGTGTGTTCCTGGCGATCACCGGCGGCGAGGCGCTGTATGCCGACATGGGACATTTCGGCCGCAATCCGATCCGGTCGTCCTGGTATGCCGTGGTGTTGCCGGCTCTGCTGCTTTGCTATGCCGGGCAGACCGCCCTGCTGCTGGAAAATCCTGGCCTGGAGGGCAATCCCTTCTTCAAGCTGGCCCCGGCCTGGGCCGTGGTCCCTCTGGTGGTGCTGGCGACGCTCGCGACGGTCATTGCCAGCCAGGCGATCATCACAGGTGCGTTCTCACTGACGCGGCAGGCGATGCAGCTTGGCTGGTTTCCGGGTTTGAATATCCGGCAGACCTCCGGCGAGGAATACGGGCAGATCTATGTGCCGGCGGTGAACTGGGTGATGATGGTCTGCACGCTGCTGCTGACCTACAGCTTCGGCAGTTCCGACAGCCTGGCCGGCGCGTACGGCACCGCCGTGTCGACCACGATGTTGCTGACCACGGCGCTGCTGTTCAATGCCATGCGCGACATATGGCGCTGGCCGGTTGTCGTCGCCGCGTCGGTGAGTGCGGTATTCCTGCTGATCGACCTGGCATTCTTCGGCGCCAATTTGTTGAAGATAAAGGAAGGTGGGTGGATACCGCTTCTGCTGGGCGCGCTGATCTTTGTGGTGATGACGACCTGGCATCGCGGGATCGAGGCCGTCCGCAGGTCCGTGGCGCAGAGGCCGGAATCGGTCGGTGAATTCCTGGCGGCATTGGAGAGCGGCAATATCGCTCGCGTTCCGGGGACGGCGGTCTTCTTCAGCCGCAGCGATACGGCGGTGCCCGCGGTCCTGGTTGGCCACATTGTCCAGATTAAGGCGCTGCAGGAAACCGTCGTCAGTCTGACCGTGCGTTTCGAGGATTATCCACGCGTGCCGCAGTCAGAACGTGCAACGGTCGAGCGGGTGGCGGAGGGGTTTTGGTATGTCACCGTGCGTTTCGGCTTCATCGAGGTGCCCAACGTTGTCGCCGCGCTGGCCTGCGCTCGGGAAAAGGGGTGCGTCATCGATCTGGATGACGCGGTCTATTTCGCTGCCCACGATCAGGTGGTGCGCAATAAAAGCGGGCCTCGGCTGGCGGCGTGGCGGCGTGTCCTGTTCGCGGCGATGTACCGCAACGCCGTTCGGTCGCCCGATCGTTTCGATTTGCCGCCCGACAAGTTCCTGGAGATCGGCCGGCAGATCGCGCTGTAGAGCGGGTGCGTCGGCTTGCCCGCGCCAGGCCGGTGTTATAGCAGAAGCGGGCAAAAAGGGGGGGAACCGATGATGATCCAGCGGCGACATGTGCTGGGAGCCGTGACGGCCGCGCCGTTCATTCTGTCCGGCCGGGCGCGTGCGGACGCGGTGGTTCGGTTTGGGTCGGTTGGTGGGCTGACTGACGCGGGAGTGTACCTGGCGGAGGACCAGGGCTATTTCTCGGCGGCCGGCGTTGGCGTGCGGATGTTGCGCATGCCGAATGCCCCGTCGCTGCTGACGGCGCTGGCGACGGGACAGCTTGATGTGGCGGGAATTTCCGTGACACCCGGGCTGTTCAGCGCGATCACGCAAGGTGTGCAGATCCGCATCGTTGGGGATAAGCAGAGTGTGCGGCCGGGGTTTTCAGCCACCAGGCTTGTCGTGCGCAAAGAGTTTCCTGCTGGAACGGAGGCGTCGCAGGTGGCGGCGCTGAAAGGAAAGGCGGTCGCGATATCGTCCAAGGCGGCATCGGTCGCGATGGTGCTGCGGAATTATCTGGCTGGGTTTGGCATGACCCCGGCGGATATCCGCATCGTGGAATTGTCGTATCCCAGCATGGTTCCCGCGCTGGGCAGCGGCGCGGTCGATGCAGCGGTGGTGCTGGAACCGTTTCTTTCGGAGGCGTTGCAGATGGGGGTCGCCCGGCAACTGAATGATCTGGTTACCGCGTCTGGCGGCACCGCGACCGAGGCCAGCACCAGCGTGCCGTTGGTCTACAGCGAAACGTTCGCCCGCGACCACGCCGCCGCGCAAGGGTTCATGGATGCCTATCTGCGCGGCGTTCGGCTGTACAACGACGCTTTTGAGCGTGGCATCGACAAGGAAAAAATCATCGGTATCCTGGCTGCTCGGGCCAAGCTGAACGCTGGCGTGATTCGCAACGGATTTCCGGCCGGGCTTGACCCGAACGGCAAGGTCAGCGTGCGGTTCCTGCAACAATGCCAGGATTTCTTCATTCAGCAGCATTATTTGCAGGCCCCGATCGACCTCAAGCGATTGGTCGATACTTCATTCGCCGACAGTACAGTCGCTCGTTTGGGGGAATACAAGCTCGGATGACGGAGCAGCGACAAGTAGCGCTTCAGGTCGCCGGCCTGCGGAAGGTCTTCATTACCCGTCAGAGCGCGGTGGTGGAGGCGATCGGCGGCGTGTCGCTGAACATCGGTGTCGGTGAAGTCGTTGCGATCCTGGGACCCAGCGGCTGCGGCAAATCCAGTTTGCTGCGGATCCTGGCGGGGCTGGACGAGGACTATGAGGGTGAAATCGATTGGTCGCTGGCCAATCCTCGGGGTTTGCCTGATCGGTTGCTGGCCGCGACGGTTTTTCAGGCGGATTCGACGATGCCGTGGATGACAGTCGAGAAGAACCTCCGTATCGGTCTGTCAGGGTTGAAGCTGACGGCTTCGGCGGCCGAGGAACGTATCACTCGCAACCTTGCCCTGGTTGGTCTGGCGGCGTTCCGGCGGGCCTATCCGCATGAATTGTCGGGCGGCATGCGGCAACGGGTCTCGATCGCCCGAGCGCTGGCGACCGATCCGCTGTTGCTGCTGATGGATGAGCCGTTGGCGGCGTTGGATGCACAGACCCGGATTGTCATGCAGCAGGAACTGATTGCGATTTGGCAGCGGACGAACTCGACCGTCGTCTATGTGACGCACGACATCGCCGAGGCGGTGACACTTGCCGATACCGTTGTGGTGATGACCGCCCGGCCCGGGCGGATCAAGGCGGTGCGTCCGGTGCCGTTCGGGCGGGAGCGGGATGTGATCGCGCTGCGCCGCGAACCGGCGTTCCGTGAATTGGAAGCCGCGTTATGGACCATGGTGACGGAGGAGGTTGGTGACAGCCTTGCCGCCGATGCATGATTCCGCGGAAGCAATGGCTCGGCGCAGCCTGCGCCGGCGGCGCAATCAGACCGTCGTCCGCTATGCGCTGGGTGTGGCGTGCCCGCTTGTGCTGCTGGCGATATGGCAGTTGCTGGACCTGACAGGCGTGATCGATCCGCGTTTCTTCCCGCCGCCGACACGAGTTTTCGCCGACGGGATAGGCATCCTCGGGAATCCGGAACAGCGTGGGGAATTGCTGGCCGATACGCTGATCACGCTGCGCCGGCTTGGGATCGGCTATGTGCTGGGGGCGTCGGCCGGCATGTTGATGGGCCTGGCGATGGCTCTGTATGCCCCGATGCGTTACGCGTTCAGTCCGGTGGTCTACGGCACGTTCCCGATGCCCAAGATCGCGATCTTTCCGCTGCTGATCGCCCTGTTCGGCATTGGTGAGGGCAGCAAGACGGCGCTGGTCATCATGGGCGTGTTCTACATGACCTGCATCAACACACTCAGCGGCGTGCTGTATGCCAATCCGATTCATCGGGATGTGATCAGGGCTTTTCGGATTCCACGGGTGACGGGGTGGTTGCATGTGGTGCTGCCGTCGGCCATGCCGGCGATCGTCACGGGGCTGAAACTTGGGCTGGGCCAGGCGCTGATCCTGGTGGTGTCGGCGGAATTCGTGTCGTCCGACGACGGTATCGGCCATTACATCTGGGATTCCTGGCAGGTGCTGGCGATCCCGCGCATGTTCGTTGGGCTGGCGGTGGTGACCGGTATTGGCGGCATCGCGGTGTTGCTGGGTTCGCTGGCGGAACGTCGCCTGGTGCCGTGGGCCAGCCATTGAGGGGGAACCATCCATGACCAAACTATCCGTCGCGATCGTCGGTGCCGGCATCGGCGGCCTTGCCGCCGCGGCGTGTCTGCGGCGCATTGGCATCGACGTCACGATCTATGAGCAGGCGCAACGGTTTGCCCGTGTCGGCGCCGGCATCCAGCAAAGCCCCAACGCCGTGCGGGTGCTGCGCCGCCTCGGGCTGGAACCGCAACTGCGTGATATCGCGTTCCAGCCGGCCGCCGCATTGAATCGCCAGTCCGATACGGGGGAACTGCTGTGGGAGCGGGCCATGGGCGCTGCCAGTGAGGAACGCTACGGTGCTCCATATCTGGTGTTGCACCGGGGTGATCTGCATGCCGTCCTGGCCTCCGCCGTGCCGGATGCGGTCATCCAGCGTGGTCGCAAGTTGGTTGGCCTGGAACAACACGGGGGTTCGGTGGGGATGGATTTCGCCGACGGCGGCAGCGCGGAGGCTG
Organism: Rhodopila sp.; assembly: GCA_036272115.1. Classification (GTDB taxonomy): domain Bacteria; phylum Pseudomonadota; class Alphaproteobacteria; order Acetobacterales; family Acetobacteraceae; genus Rhodopila. The sequence continues at coordinate 9,198 of DATAZJ010000203.1, forward strand.
ATGTGGTGATCGGTGCCGATGGGGTTCATTCCGTGGTGCGGGAGTCTCTTTTCGGCGCGGAACGGCCGGCATTTACCGGACGTGTCGCCTATCGGACCGTGTTCCCGGCGGGGTTGCTGCGGGGGGCCGGGATCGACGATCAGTCCAAGTGGTGGGGGCCGGACCGGCACATCGTGATCTATTACGTCAATCCGCAACGATCGGAGGTCTACTTCGTCACCAGCACGCCGGAGCCGGATTTCACTCAGGAATCCTGGTCTACCACCGGGGACATGGCGGTGCTGCGGGATGCCTACCGGGATTTCCACCCGACGGTCCGTTCGGTGCTGGACGCGGCGCCGTCCGCGCATAAATGGGCCCTGGTGGTGCGCGATCCGCTGCCTCGGTGGACCGAGGGCAACATCGCGCTGCTGGGCGACGCCTGCCACCCGATGACGCCCTATATGGCGCAGGGCGCCGGCACCTCGATCGAGGACGCGGCGGTGCTGTCGCGATGCCTGGACGGCGTCGATCCGGACGGGGTCGCGGCGGCCCTGCGACGTTATGAGGCAACGCGGAAACCGCGCACCTCGGAGATCCAGGCGCTGTCGCGGGCCAACGATATGAACCGCTTCAAGGCGGCCAATGAGTTGGTCTACGGCTACGACGCCTGGACCACGTCCCTGGCGGAGGTGGGCTAGGAGCCAGTCGGAAGTAATCCAATCGTCTGGCGCGTTCTGGCCTCTCGCGTCATGGCGGGCAACCGTGCTCACCCTGAGGCGATTATTCCGCCTCAAAACCTAAGCGTCGATCGGATCCCCAAACGGCACCCACGCCTTGCCGTTGAACCGTTGCAGCCGCATCCGCTTGATGGCCAGGTAGTCGGTCGCGGTGGTATGGAAGCGGATGCCGGCCTGGAACATCGGCAACTGGATGTCCAGGCTGGCCGCCTGCCGCATGATGTTCTCACGCGACATATCCTGGCCGCATTGCTTGAACACCTGGGCGCCGGTCTGGGCGGCGCAGTAGCCGTAGACGTTATTGATGTCGCCCAAATCCGCGCCCGGCATGTATTTCTGCATGAAGGCCAGCCAGTCCTTGTATGTCGGGTCGTCCTTCCACTGCGGATCGGACGGATCTTTCATGTAGGCACCGGTCACCAGGCCGACCGCCTTGTCCAGACCGGCCGGGGCCAGGCCGGATGAGACCGACGAGCCGACCGTTGCGATCACGTAGAGCGGGTCCCATTTCAGGTCGCGGACTTTTCGTAATGCCATGGCATTGAATTTCGGGATTCCAGCCACGAACAGTGCATCGGCGCCGGACGCCTGCAACTGCACGACCTGCGAGTCGACCGTCGGGTCGGTTGTTTCATAACTCGACGTCGCGACAAGTTGCCCGATCTTGCTGCCCAGTCCGTCCTTGAGACCTTTCATGAAATCGCGGCCCGAATCGTCGTTCTGATACAGCATCGCAATTTTGGCGTCGGGTTTGGACTTCAGGATGTAGCGGGCATAGACGCGTCCCTCGATCTGATAACTGACCTGCCAGCCGGTGGTCCAGGGATAGGCTTTCGGGTCGTCGAACAGCGTCGCACCCGAGGCGACGAATATCTGCGGCACCTTCTTGATGTTCAGGTATTTCCGGGTCGACACGCTGGTTGGCGTCCCAAGTTGCTGGAAGATACAGGCGACGCCTTCTTCCTCTACCAGCTTGCGGGTCTGCTCCACGGTCTTCGGCGGGCTGTAGCCGTCATCCAGCGACAAAAGCTTGATCTTGCGGCCGTTGATGCCGCCCTGGCTGTTGATCATGTCGAAATAGGCGACCTCCACCTTGCCGATCGGGGCGTAGCTGGAGGCCGGGCCGGAATACGGCATGGTCTGGCCGATCAGCAGTTCGGTGGCGGTGACGCCTTGGGTCTGTTTGGTCTGGGCGATGGCGGGGGTCGCGAGCGTGGTGCCGGCCAGCGCCAAAGCGCGGCGGCGGGTCAGTATAGGCATCGGTGTTCAGGCCTCTCGTTGATAGCGGTTCATACGGATGACGAGCAGATCACGCAGTTTCGGGCGCATGCGTGCGGTCCAGGTGGTTTCGGAGGCGTTCGACCATGCGGCGGAACGCGATACGGCGACGTTTTGCAGGTGATACAAGGATAAATAGCGCCGTTCTGACTCGGTGTCGGTGGCGCGGAAGCGGCGTCCGCTCAGCACGCCCGGGACGGCCAGCAGGTTGGGCAGATGCTCGTTGTCGTACCAGTCGTTGAATTCGGCTTCGGCACCGGGTTCCGGTGTCATCGACGCCACCAGCAATGCGCCCGCGCCGGCCGCGGCGGTCTGGTCGCCCGGCACAAGCTGCTCACCCACGAAGCGCATGATCCGGCCGCACATCCCGGTTACCCGTTTGGTCCAGACCGATTGGTTCACGCCGCCGACGGCGCGGTAGGCCGGCGTATCCAGCACATCGATGTTGCTGAGATCATAGGTGGCCACGTGGATTTTCGGGTTCCGGTCGTCGATCCAGCGTTCCGCGTTGATGAAGCCGGGGACGCGCAGACGTTCCGGCACGTGTTCGCGGTCGTACCAGTCGTGAAACTCATCCTCATGGGCGGTCGAAAAGTCGAACGCCATGAACAGCAGGCCTTTGGCCACGCCCATTTCCTCCGTTTTGTGGTTGCGTTCAGCATGCATGGAAAGCGCCGGCGTTGCCAGTGCGGCCGGTTTGCGGCATGCAGGAAGACCGAACGGAGACCGTACACCATGCCCTTTATGACTGAACCGGAACCTGAGCGCGGCGCCAATCTTCCGGTGATGCCGGGGATCAGCCGGATCGTCGCGAACAATCCCAGCCCGATGACCTATTTTGGCACCAACACTTATCTGATCGACACGGCGAAGGGGCTGGTCGTGTTGGACCCGGGCCCGGCCGATCATCCGGAGCATGTGGATGCCATCATGCGGCATACGGGCGGACAGATCGCGTTCATCCTGGTCAGCCACACGCATCACGATCATGTCGGTGCCGTTCCAGTCTTGCAGGACGCCACGGGCGTGCCGACGGTCGGGTTCCGCAACAGTGCGATCCCGGACTTCGATCCAGATATCAAGCTGGGTCATGGCGACGCATTCGGCGGCATGCTGGCGCTGCATACGCCAGGCCACGCGTCCGACCATCTGTGCTTTGCGTTGCCCGCGTCGAACGGCGACAAGGTGCTGTTCAGCGCCGACCATGTGATGTCGTGGTCCACCAGCATCGTCAGCCCGCCCGGCGGCGACATGCGCGACTATTTCGCCAGTCTGAACCTGCTGCTGGGTCGTGACGACGACGTCTATCTGCCCGGCCACGGCCCTGCGTTGCGGGAGCCACGGGAACTGGTGCGGGAAATGCTGACCCACCGCATGCTCCGGGAGCAGGCGATCGCGAAGAAGCTGACCGGCGGTTCGTTCGATACCTACACGATTATGGACACGCTGTATTCACAGTTGAACCCACGCCTGCGCAAGGCCGCGGAACGCAATGTGCTGGCACATCTGCTGAAGATGGAAGCCGAGGGCAAAGTGATCCGCGAAGGAGAATTGTGGCGCGCCGCCTGAGACTGCCGCTCGCCCGCCATGGTGCCGGTGAAGACCGGACCATGGCGAACACGGCGATTACGCCTTGATAAATGGGCAACCGCCTTCCGACATCGGCCGGAACGCATCCTGCGGCGCGATCGTCGCGACCTTGGTGCAGAAATCGTATTTGTATTTCGCTTCCGATGCCGGTTTCACCTGCCACAGATACATCACGTGCATGACACGCCCGTCCTCGCGGATCTGCACGTCGGTGTTGTAGAAATCGTTGACTGGCGTGGCTTTCATCTTGGCGACCACCGCCTCGGTGTCGGTGGTGCCTGCCGCCTTGACCGCCTTCAGCCAATGATACGCGGCGCAATAGCTGCCGGCGTGCAGCAGGCCTGGCACCATGCCGCCCATCTTGGCACCCCAGCGCTTCGACCAGGCGCGCGTCTTGTCGGTCAAATCCCAGTAGAAGGAGTTGGTGTAGTTCAACCCCGCGCAGACATTCTGTCCGATCGAATTCACGTCGCTGATCTGGATCAGCAGCGTCGCCATTTTCGTGCCGCCCTTGGTCAGCCCGAACTCGGCGGCCTGCTTGACGCAGTTCTGCGTGTCGGTGCCGGCGTTGGCCAGGCCGATGACCTTGGCGCCGGACGCCTGCGCCTGCACCAGATAGGATGAGAAATCGGCGGTTCCGAGCGGCGCGCGGACCGTGCCGAGGACCTTGCCGCCGGCCGCTTTCACGGCGGCGATGGTGTCGCGTTCCAGCGCATAGCCGAAGGCGTAGTCGGCGGTAATGAAAAACCAGGTGTCGCCGCCGGACTTGGTCAGCGCCGTGCCGGTGCCATGCGCGAGGGCATAGGTGTCATAGGAGAAGTGGATGCTGTAGGGCGAGCATTGCTTGCCGGTGAAGTCTGAACTGGCGGGTCCGGTGACCAGGTAGATCTTCTTCTTCTCTCGGCAGACCTGCTGGATCGCCAGGCCGGAAGAACTGGCTGCGCCATCGGCCAGCACATCGACACCTTCGTCGTCGATCCACTGGCGTGCCAGCGAAGTCGAAACATCGGGCTTGTTCTGATCGTCCGCCTGCAGGATCTGGATCGGCCGTCCGAGCACGGAGCCGCCGAAATCGGCGATCGCCAGTTCGGTCGCGACATGGTTTCCCGGGCCGCCGACGTCGCGGTACGGTCCGCTCATGTCCGACAGCAGGCCGATCTTCACCGGCTTGGAACTGCTCTGGGCCCGAATGATCCCGGGATGGGCCAACGGCGCGGCGGCCAATCCGCCAATAACGACGCGACGCGATATTCTCGACATAAATTCCGACTCCCAACCCCTGTTAAGTGTGCGTCCGCTTGCTTCGCGGCGCCTTGCCTTGTAGCGGAACAGCATACGCTGCCCGAGGGAGACAATATCGATGCCGATGATGCCGGGAAAGACCGCTCTGCTGGAATTATTGAAGCAAGAGGGGGTGCGAATCATGTTCGGCAATCCCGGCACGACGGAATTACCACTCATGGATGCGTTGGCGGCGGAGCAGGAGCTTCGCTACATCCTGGCGTTGCAGGAGGCGCCGGCGATGGGCATGGCGGATGGGTATGCGCAAGCGTCGGGACAGTGCGCCGTGGTCAACCTGCACGCGGCCCCGGGCCTCGGGAATGCGATGGGGATGCTGTACGACGCGCAGAAGGCAGGGTCGCCGATCCTGGTGACCGCCGGGCAGCACGAACAGCGCTTCAACTTCACCGAACCGTTGCTGTGGGCGGACCTGCCCACCATCGCCCGGCCGTTCGTGAAATGGTCGGAGGAAGTGCGGCGTCTGCAGGACCTGCCGCGGGCGATCCATCGTGCGGTGAAAACCGCGCTGGCGCCGCCGACGGGGCCGGTGTTCCTGTCGCTGCCGGGCGATATCCTGACCGACAGCGCCGACCTGGACCT
>DATAZJ010000204.1:0-2071 GCA_036272115.1 Rhodopila sp.
CGGGGGCGATGTTCTTCGTCAACTCGGTGACGTCGTTCTACATCGTCCGCTTCGTGCTGGGCGCGGTCGAGGCCGGGCTGTTCCCCGGCGTCATGCTGTATCTGACCTACTGGTTCCCGCGCAGCTATCGCGCCCGCTACATCAGCATGTTCGCCATCGGCATCCCCCTCGCCAGCGTCATCGGCGCCCCGATTTCCGGCCTGCTGCTCGGGCTCAACGGCGTGCTGGGGTTCAGGGGCTGGCAGTGGCTGTATATCCTGGAGGCAGTGCCGGCGCTGCTGGTGGGCGGCATCATCTGGTTCTACCTGACCGATACCCCCGCCGAGGCGAAATGGCTGAAGCCGGAGGAGCGCGACTGGATCCAGCGCACGCTGGAGCGGGAACGGGCCGAGCATCCGGAAAAAGCGCCGAAGATGAACCTGCTGCAGTCGCTGCGGCTGCTGGCGGACCCTCGCGTGATCGTGCTGGCGCTGGTGTTCTTCGGCACCGGCGTACCGAGCTATGGGCTGGCGCTGTGGCTGCCGCAGATCGTCAAGAGCTTCGGGCTGAGCAACGTCCAGACCGGTCTCGTGTCGGCCTTGCCGCCACTTTGCGGCGCCATCGCGATGATCTTGTGGGCGCGGCACTCGGACCGCACGCGGGAACGCACCTGGCACACCGCGACCGCCGCGTTCCTGGCGGCGATCGGCATGATCGCCTGCTTCTGGATCTCGTCGCCGGTGCTGACGCTGGTGGCGCTCTCGGTCTCGGCTGTCGGCACCTTCGCGCTGAAGGGGCCGTTCCTGTCGGGGATCAGCGAGAGCTTTTCCGACAAGACGGCGGCGGTCGGCATCGCCATGGTGGTGTCGATCGGCAATTTGTCGGGCTTCGCCGCGCCGTGGATGATCGGGGTGATCAAGCAGGCGACGGGTACGTTCCCGCCGGCGCTGCTGGCAGTGGGGATTTGCGCGTTTATCGGCGGGGTGGCGATCTTTCTGCAGCCCGCGCCGCGAGGTGCGGTCCGCCCGGCGTGAGTTTCGTCTTTGCCAGCGAAAGCTGGCGCAGCACCGGCGGGCCTTGCCATTTTCATCCGTTCGGCAAGACGCTTCCGTTCGTCCACACGCCCCGGAACGCCGATTGCCCTCGCCACTGACCCGGATGCACGCCGGCGGATGAAATCCAGGTCACCGACGGTTGCCTTGGTTGGTGCGGAACGCCAATTTGTCTACATGTTGGTTTGATGAATGTTCCGGTGATCCCTGCTGGTGCCAAGATTCGCGTTGTCGGCGACGTCCACGGGGACGCCACCGGCTTCGCGTACGCGATCGCCACCGACCGGTTCATCGTGCAACTCGGCGACCTGGTGGATCATGGTCCGGACAGCGCCGGCACGCTTCGGATGATGTTCGACCTGGTGGACGCCGAACGCGGGCTGTTCATCCTGGGCAACCACGACCTGAAACTGGCGCGCGCGCTGTCGGGCGACCAGGTGCGGATCGAGCCGGTGGTGCAGGCCTCGATCGACCAACTCGACGACAACCTGCGGGCGCGGGTGCCTCGCCTGGTCGCGGCGGCACCTGCCTGGGTCAGGCACGGGCCGGCCCTGTTCGTCCACGGCGGCTTCCACACCGCGATGCTGGAGCAGGCGTCGCCGGACCACGGCCTGGAGCGCCCGCACGGACCGCTGGCCCGAGCACTGTACGGTGAACCGACCGGGCGGATGCAGCCCGATGGATATCCGGAACGCAGCCTTCGCTGGGTCGACCGCATCCCGGACGGACTGATCGTCTATTGCGGGCACGATCGCCGCAGCAACGACGGACGACCCTACATCCGGCACGGCACGCTGGGCGGAACCGCCGTGTTCCTGGACACCGGCGCCGGCAAAGGCGGCCACCTGTCGTGGATCGACCTGCCCTAGGCGTGAGTGGGGCGGGAGGGAAGGCCAGGGGCTTTGCCCCTGGACCCCATCAAAGCCAAAGCCTTTGAAATCCGTTTATTTTGGGGTTGGGGTGGGGAGGGACCTACGCCGATGTTGCAACGACCGTGTAGGCCCCTCCCCACCCCAACCCCAATTAGTGGTTCCAAGGGA
>DATAZJ010000205.1:0-4544 GCA_036272115.1 Rhodopila sp.
TCTGTCTTCTCTCGCCGCCCTAAGCACCGCCGTCACCAGCGGAGCGCTGGCGCAGAATCTCGTCCAGAACGGCAATTTCAACCAGACTTCTTACGTCTACAACAATCAGTTCGGCACCGCCTGGACCCAGGCCACGATGCAAGGGGTCACCGGCTGGACCGGAAACGGCGGCTACGACCTGTATTTTTTCTCCGGCACCGCGACGACCGACAGCGCGAACACGCAATACGATTCCGGCTACAACACCGGCAATGAGAAGCTGTACGGCACCGCGACCTTCACCGGCTCCAGCCCCAACGGCGACAATTTCGTCGCGCTGGACGGCGATCCGGCCGTGGCCGGCGGCGGCGGCATCAGCCAGACGATCAACGGCCTGATCGCGGGGACCCGGTACACCCTGTCCTTCGTCTGGGCCGCCAGTCAGTTGCAAAGCAAGACCGGGCAAACCACCGAGGATCTGCAGGTCAGCCTCGGCGGCCAGCTCTTCGCCACCACGCCCACCGTGACCAATCCCAGCAACGGGTTCACCGGCTGGTTCACCCAGGTCTACACCTTCACCGCGACCGCCACGCAGGAGGTCCTGAGCTTCCTGTCACAAGGAACGCCGTCCGGCGACCCGCCGATCGCGTTGCTGACCGACGTCTCCGTCACCAAGGTGCCGGAACCAGGCACCCTGACCATAATGGGCGCCGGCCTCGCCGGACTGATGGCGGTCCGGCGGCGGCGCAAGGGGTACCGGCGCTCGCCTTGACCCGCTAGTGCCCGATCGCAGGAAAGCGCGAGTCACAGCGTGACCGCGATTTCCTGCGTGAATCGGTCACTCAGACGAAACTGTGACGCATCGCGCTTCCCTGATGCGCGATGCACCAGCTCATTGGTTTCAGTGGTCTGCTGGCCCCAGAAGCCCGCCGCAAGATGCGACGAACTTCTGGGGCAGGACACTAGAACTGCAACGTCCCCCGCGTCGCCGGCACGCAGGTCCCGGCAATACTGGTGGAAACCGGCCCCTCGGCCGCCTTCAGCCCGGAGGCGATAATCAAGCTCGGCCGCCCCATCTCGACGCCCTGCTCGATCGCATATTGCAGATCGACCGTATCGCCAGGGGCCAGTGACGTCAGCAACCCGGCCAGCGCCGCCGCCGCGCTGCCGGTGGCCGGGTCCTCCCACGTGCCACCCAGCGGAGAGAACATGCGCGCGCGCAGCCGCCGCTCGCCCGTGTCGGTCCAGGCATACAAATACAAGCTGCAACGATGCGCCAGCTCCGGAAACCGCCCGGCGGCAGCCCTAAATGCCCCCACATCCGGCACCGCTCGGCCCAACGCCTCCACCGAGGCAACCTCGGCGATGACGAAAGCCGCCCCCACCGAGGCGATCAGCGGCGTATGGGACTGCGTGGCGATATCGGTTTCCGCCAGCCCGGCGCAGGCGGCGATGGTTTCGGTCGGAATGCCGATATCGATGCTCAGCGACCGCGGCGCGGCAACACGCGCACCTGACACCGCGCCGGCGGCGTCGCGCAGGATATGCACACGGACCAGGCCGGCGACCTCCTCGAACGTGTAATGTTCGGGAGGGTTCTGATCCATGCCGGCCAGGACATAGGCCGTGCCGACATTGGGATGGCCGGCGAACGGCATCTCCGCGGTGCGGGTGAAGATGCGCACACGAGCATGGTGGCGCGGATCATCCGGCGGCAGGACGAAAGTGGTTTCCGACAGATTGAACTCGGCGGCGATGGATTGCATCTGCGCGTCGGTCAGGCCGGAGGCGTCTGGCACGACAGCGAGCGGATTGCCGGCGAAGCGCTGGTCGGTGAAAACGTTGACAGTCACGAAATCATGGGCAGGCATGTCGATCTCCGGCGGACAGGACGCCAACATAGTGACTGCCGGGCGGCCACGCCATCCGGCCCGGACACCGTGGCCGGTTACACCGGCGGCGGCAGTCCCGGCAGATCGGACCACGCGTCGGCCAGGCCCGGCGCGCAGGCGATAATCCCGTTGCCGTCCGTCGCGCCGTTCCCCGCCAGGAAGTCGCTGACCTTGGCACCGGCCTCGCGCAGGATCACCAGCGCGGCGGCGACGTCCCACAGATGGATGTGCAGTTCGGCGAAACCATCCCGCCGCCCGACCGCGACATCCACCAGCCCCAGCGCGCCGGAACCGCCCTGGCGCAAGCTGGCGCCATCGGCCAGCAGACGGGCACACAGCGCCAGGTAGTCGGCGTTCGACCGCCGGCGCGACCAGCCGAGTTCCATGATCGCCTGGCTGACCTCGCGTGTCCCGGCCGCATGGATCGCATCGCCGTTCAGCCAGGCGCCACCGCCGTGCCAGGCCCAGACGGTCTCCCGCAGGGCAGGGGCCGCGATGACGCCGATCAGCGGCGTATCGCCCTCCATGCAGGCCAGCGAGACACAGAACCGAGCACCGCCGCGGGCATAATTCGCCGTGCCGTCGATCGGATCGACAACCCAGCGCAAGCTGCCGCCGCGGGAAACGCCGCCTTCCTCGCCCTGGAACCCGTCCGTCGGAAACGCCGCGGCGAGTTCCTCGGACAGGAAGCGCTCAACCGCGACATCCGCCTCCGTCACCCAGTCCTGAGGCCCTTTCAGCATCGCTTGCGGCGAACCGGGCGGCGGACGCATCTCCATCGCCAGTTCCCCCGCCCGTTCGGCCAGGTCCATGGCAGCGTCGAGCCGGCTTTGCAGCGCGACGGTCACACCTCGTCCTGTGCTTCGGGTGGGTCCTGTGCTTCGGGTGGGTCCGGCGCTTCGGGTGGGTCCTGCACTGCGGGTGGCGCCGCATCCAGGGCAGGGGGCTCCGGCTCGCCCGAACCCGCTTCCTCTTGTGTCGCCGCCGTTGGTACGCGGCGTTGACCGTGCAGCCAGTTGGCCACCCGTTCGGCACGTCCCAGGGCGGAATCCACCGCGGCCATCGTGCCGGAGAGGTCTTCCGACGCATCACGCTCCCACGCGCGCACCGCCCATAGCCAGACCGCCAGCATCCCGCGCACCTGCACTTCGCCACGCGGGCCTGTCGCCGTCACGCCGGCGGCCTGCAGCATCCAGCGCATACTGCGCCGCGTGGCACAGGCCAGCAGAAGCGCGGCCGGCGGGTCGGAGGGCAACGCCCGCAGCAACGCCTTCACACCCGAACGGTGCGCTTGCAGCACATCGAGGCGCCGCATCAGCAGGTCGAACAGCCGGTCACGGACCGACCCCTCGGAGGGCGCATCCTGCAGCGCCGCCTGGTCGGCCAGCCGCCCGAACCGCAGCAGGATCGCGGCCCGCGACGGAAACCGCCCCCGGGCTTCCGCCAGTGAAAGCCCGGCAGCCCGAGCGGCCGCCGCGACGTTGACCTTGCGCCAGCCCTCCTCACCCGCCAGGCGAAACGCCGCTGTGACCAAAGCCGTGTCGAATTCGCTATCATTCATGCCAGTAGAGATGGGATGCGAGGCCATCGGCTCAACCTGCCAGTTCGCGCGATCGCCGGGTCGCGGCGGCAATCGCCTGGGACATCGCGGTCGGCCAGGCATTCGGGTCCATCAGCACCGACAGTGCCTCGGCCGTGGTGCCCGCTGGACTGGTGACGGCGACCCGCAGCGCCGCGGCGTCCTCGGAACTGGCGGCCAGCAGCGCGCCGGAGCCCGACACGGTCTGCCGGGCCAGCAGGCGGGCGAGGTCCGGTGGAATACCCTGCTCGATGGCGGCCTGCTCCATCAGTTCGGCCAGCAGGAAGACATAGGCGGGACCACTGCCGGAGACCGCGGTAACCGGATCCAGCAGCGCTTCATCCTGCACCCAGGCGACTTTGCCGATGGCTTGCAGCAAACGGTCGCACAACGCCTGCTGCTGGGTGCTGACCGTGGGACTGGGGCAGCCCACGGTGACCCCCTGGCGCACTGCCGCCGGCGTATTGGGCATGGCCCTGACGATGGCAGTGTCCGGCCCGAGCAAAGCGGCGATGCCGGCGATGGTGCGCCCGGCCATGATCGACAGGAATACCGTGTTCGGCGCGAACCGGGCATAGGCCGGCAACGTGGCGGCGGCATTCTGCGGCTTCACCGCCAGCACCACGGCGGCGGGCGCGAAGCCATCGGGGATGGACGCCGGATCGTCGACCACCGTCATGTCGGGGCCGGCAAAGCCCGCGGCGGCGGGCGACGGATCGACGGCGACAGAGGCGGCAAGCCCTTGTTCGCGCCAGCCGGACAGCATGGCGCTGCCCATGCGGCCGCAGCCGACCAGGAGGATCGGCGGGATGGCGCCTGTCCCCAAGGGTGATGTCATGGTGGTGTCCTCCCCGGCGCGGCGCTGTCCCGTTGCGTCATCGCCGGCCCCGGGGCCCGCGGTCGCGCCGGCATGATTGGTTCTGATGGCACGGAGGGGTGTTTTACTCAAGGGCACGCCGGCGGGATGGGACCGGGATGGGACAACAACGCTTGACCCGTGCGGGCGGGTCCGCTACCCACCGCCGGCCCGACGGTCGCTATCGTCGGCTCCGGCCTGTCCCGTTCGTCTAGAGGCCCAGGACACCGCCCTTTCA
>DATAZJ010000206.1:0-14904 GCA_036272115.1 Rhodopila sp.
GGTGGCCCGCCGGAGAGCGATCTGGGCTGACTGCTTCCGCTGGGTTGCCTGAATTTTCTTTTTATCTGAGATTACGATCAAACCGGTCATATAAATGCGCGAACGTGGACGGATGCACCTGATGGATACGGCTGGCGACAGCGCCGAATACGACCTCGCCATCATCGGCGGCGGTATCAACGGCTGCGGCATCGCGCGTGATGCGGCGGGGCGTGGCTGGAAGGTGTTTCTGTGCGATCGGGCGGATTTGGCGTCGGGGACGTCCAGCGCGTCCACCAAGCTGATCCATGGCGGGCTGCGCTATCTGGAGCACTACGAATTTCGCCTGGTGCGTGAGGCGCTGGCGGAGCGTGAGGTGCTGTGGGGTATCGCGCCGCACATCGTCTGGCCGCTGCGCTTCGTCCTGCCGTATCACAGGAAGCTGCGGCCGGCGTGGCTGCTGCGTCTGGGGTTGTTCCTCTACGATCATCTGGGTGGGCGGAAGCGGTTGCCGCCGACGCGCAGTGTGCGGCTGGCCACCGATCCGGTCGGTGCGGTGCTGAAACCGGAATTCACGCGCGCTTTCGAATACTCCGATTGCTGGGTGGAGGATTCGCGAATGGTGGTGCTGAACGCGCGTGATGCGGCGGATCGGGGAGCGACGATCGCGACACGTACGGCGTGCGTTTCGGCGGAGCGGGTTGACGGTGGATGGACCGTGAAGCTGCGTGATGAGGCGATGGGTGCGCAACGCACCATCCGCGCCAAGGCACTGGTCAACGCCGCGGGCCCGTGGGTGGGTGAGGTGGCGGGTTCGGTAATACAGGCGAACATTCCGGCCTCGGTGCGGCTGGTGCAGGGTAGCCATATCGTGGTGCGGCGGCTGTACGATCACGATTCCTGCTATATTTTTCAGAATGCGGACGGGCGCATTCTGTTCGTTATTCCCTACGAACGTGATTTCTCGCTGATCGGAACGACTGACCAGGATTTCACCGGCGATCCTGGCGATGCGCGGGCGAGTGAAGCGGAGATCCGCTATTTGTGCGAGGCCACGAGTGCCTATCTGCGCAAACCGGTTACGCCGGACATGGTGGTGTGGTCGTATTCCGGTGTGCGGCCTCTGTTTGACGACGGGTCCACGGCGCCGCAGGAGGCGACGCGGGATTATGTGCTGAAGCTGGATGCGCCGAACGGCGAACCGGCGTTGCTGTCGGTGTTTGGTGGGAAGATCACGACCTATCGGCGGCTTGCGGAGTCGGCGCTGGCGATGCTGCAGCCGCATCTGCCGGCGGCGTCCGAACGGGCGGCGGGGTGGACCGGGCTGGTGACGCTGCCGGGGGGCAATTTTACCGTGGATGGGTTCGAGGCACAGGTCGCCGCCGCCGCGGCACGCTATCCGTTTGTTCAAGAAACGACGCTGCGGCGGCTGTGCCGAGCTTACGGCACGCGGATCGAGAGAATGCTGGGCGACGCGGCCAACCTTGCCGGTCTGGGCCGTGACTTCGGTGCGGACCTGACAGAGGCGGAATTGCGCTATCTGGTGCATTGGGAGTGGGCACGTACCGCGGAGGATGCGGTGTGGCGGCGCAGTAAACTCGGGCTGCGTCTGTCGGCCGAACAGATCGCCGCGATCGACGATGCGATGCGGCAGATGCTGCAGGACGGAATGGCCGTTGTCCCATGAGGCCTGTGATCGTTAGGCACGAAACGATCGGCGGTGTGGCGCTGACTTTGCCGCGCCGGACGCTGCACATGTTGCCGGGGTCGCCGCTGGCCGGTATGGGTGTGGTGGGCATTCCGGGGCGGGAACGCTTTATTCCACCGGCCTCGATGGCGAAAAACCCGTGAAGGACCGGCACTGCATGCCTCGGCACATTCTTGTCATCGACCAGGGAACGACGTCGACCCGGAGCATTGTGTTCGATGCCGCGGTCGCGCCGGTGGCCACGGCGCAGCAGGAATTTCCCCAGATCTATCCACGGCCTGGCTGGGTGGAGCATGACCCGGAGGCGATCTGGACCTCGGTGCTGGCGACCGCGCGGCGGGTGTTGGCCGAGGCTGGGCTGGTTGCGGCGGATATCGCGGCGTTGGGGATCGCCAACCAGCGGGAAACGGTGGTGGTGTGGGACCGGCGGACCGGGCGGGCAATTCATAACGCCATCGTCTGGCAGGACCGGCGTACGGCCGATGTGTGCGAGCGCCTGGAACTGGCTGGACATGGCGATCTGGTTGCGGCGCGTACTGGCCTGCGACTCGATCCGTATTTTTCGGCGACCAAGATCGCCTGGCTGCTGGATAGCGTTGATGGGGCTCGGGTTGCGGCCGAGGCGGGGCATCTTGCCTTCGGCACGGTGGATAGTTTTCTGCTGTGGCGGCTGACCGAGGGCGCCGAACATGCGACCGATGCCACCAATGCATCGCGCACGCTGCTGTTCGATATTCATCGCGGTGTCTGGGATGACGAGCTGCTGGCGCTGTTTGGTATTCCTCGTGCCATGCTGCCGGAGGTGCGGGATACCGCCGGCAGATTCGGCACCACCACGGCGGCGCAGTTCGGCGGGCCGATCGCCGTTCGCGGCATCGCGGGGGACCAACAGGCGGCCTTGATCGGGCAGGCGTGTTTTCGCCCGGGCATGGTTAAATCCACCTATGGCACTGGTTGTTTTGCGCTGCTGAACACCGGGCGGCAGGCGATTGCCAGCCGGCATCGGCTGGTCACAACGATTGCCTATCAGTTCGACGGGCTGCGTACCTATGCGCTGGAGGGCTCGATTTTCGTTGCCGGCGCGGCGGTGCAGTGGCTGCGCGATGGCATCGGGCTGATCGCCTCCGCCGCCGAGACGGGGGCGTTGGCGGCGGAGGCTGATCCGGGACAGGACGTCTACATGGTTCCCGCTTTTGTCGGGCTGGGGGCGCCGCACTGGGACAGCGAGGCCCGAGCGCTGCTGACCGGGATGACTCGGGGGACGACGCGGAAGGAATTGGCGCGGGCGGTGCTGGAATGTGTCGGGTATCAGACCAAGGATCTGCTGGACGCGATGCAGGCCGACCTGGGTACCGGCTGGGCAGGCGAGCGGCCGGTGATCCGGGTCGATGGCGGGATGAGCGCGAGCGACTGGACCATGCAGTTCCTTGCCGACATCCTGGCCGCGCCGGTGGATCGGCCGGGCTGTCTGGAAACCACGGCGTTGGGGGCTGGCTATCTGGCGGGGATGGCGGCTGGTCTTTACCCCGATGCGGATAGCTTCGCGGCGACATGGTCCGGCGAACGACGGTTCAAGCCGGTGATGGCGGCGTCAGAGCGGGACCGGAAGTATCGCGGTTGGCGGGATGCGTTGGCTCGGGCGCTGCTGCGGCCCTGACGCCAGCGATTCGCATGCGGATTGCCTTCCGTTGCGTTACCGCCGCGCGTTTCGCGGTTGAGCGGCATTCGGGTGCGGATGGCTTGCCCGCATAGCGGTTCGGGGTTGTCAGGCCGAGGGGTGTGGCCCTGGAGTGCGGACAGCCGATCGCGACCGCCGGTGCGGTGCTAAATATATCAGGTCAGGCCTACTTCGTAGGATTGGATATTGTATTTCGAACCCAATGAAATGGGCTGGTCTGGGCCGTCTCCATCACCAAAAAGCACGATGTATCGTCGTTACAGGTGTTCGCTATCGCCGGGCGATCCGATATTACTTCGTCGCTGCCTGCCTCACTATATGCGATTCGCCAGGGTGTATCGGCAATCGTCCGCCGGATAGCCTATGTCGGGGAAAAATGCGCGCATACCTGTTGCAACGAAAACCGTCGATAAGGCACAGAAAAACCGCCGCTATCGTGGCTGTCTTTGATGTTTGCGGGTACAATCGTAACGACGATCCGATACAAACGCAATCGATGAACCCTCGGCGGGTGCACGTTTTCTTGATCGCCGGCAGATTTACCCCAAAAGTCGCGTCGGTTCAAGGTCCGAATAACGATGCGAGCAACATATTGCATTGGCGAGATTAGTGTTGGAAGTGGACATCCGATCGAGGATTTGAGTAAGGTTAAAGCGCAAAAAAATCGGCTAGTATTTCCTGCCGATCATAGAGTGAGATTGCTCATGGGGCTCTACCAACGGTTGCTCCGAACTGTCTCCCAGGAAGCGTTATTTGCCCGCGGACAAGATGGGGATGGTGCGTCCCGTGTCGGTAAGGCCGCGTCTGACACCGCCGACCGGCTGCTGCGAACCCCGCTGGTGTTCGAGACGTTGGAGCCGCGCGTTCTGCTATCGGGCGATCCGATCACCGCCGCCGCGCAGAACGCCCTGCTTGCGGGGTTGCAGAGTTTCGAAAGCTGGACCGCCACACAATTGAACCACCAGGCGCAACTGGCGCAGCAGTTGCCGGTCGTCAGTACCTCGGTTGGCGATCTGGTCGATCTGCCCGGACAGATACAGACGCATCTGGTGCAGCCGATCGAGTCCTACCTCGCCAGCAACGGTTCCGCCTCGACGTACCAGGGCCTGGCGGCGGCGCTGCAGGCCGATCCGGCGGAAGCCGGGGGCGTGGTGGGGCTGTTCGCGCATGGCGAGTATCTGTTCACCCTCAGTACGTTCCAGACCAGCGCACCCATTACGGCGCCGCTCGACCTGGCGTCGGGCAGCGCGGGGATCAGTTTGCAGATCGGCACGCCGCCGACCTTGGCCGGGCAGGCGACGGTGTCGATGGCGCTGACCTTCGGCTACGACACCGGCAGCGCGACCGGTGCGAAGCCGGGCTTCTTCGTTCAGCCGGCGACGATTACCGAGGCGGTTTCCCTCGGCGCGAGCGGATTCAATGCAAAGGCGACGCTGGGTGCGGTGGATGCCACGGTGACCGGCGGTTCGGCGTCGGTTGCCGCGACCGCGACGGTGCAATTGAAGGACCCGGTGGCCGGCGATCCGGACAATTATATTACCCCGGCCGAGCTGGGGCAGGCGCCGGCGGCGATGGTTTCGACCAGTTTGTCGGGGACCGCGAACCTGACGCTGCCGATCAGTTCCAGTCTGGTGGCGGATGGCACGCAGTCGCTGCAACTCACCTGGTCCGGCGAGCTGAGCGGTGCCGGCACTTCCAATCTCGATAGTCTTGGGGTGTGGGCGCAGCTCGATACGATTTCGCCGGCACTGGTGCGACAGGCGATCGGTGCGTTGCCTGGGCTGATTTCATCGGCGGCGGGTGGTACGGGGTTCGGCGCCGGCGTGCCGGTGCTCGGGCCGGCCCTGGGTCAGTTGTTCGATTTCGGTTCGGATTTCGCCGACGCCGCGGTGGCGGTCGGCACTGCGACATCGCTGGATCAGGTGGCGGCGGCGCTGCGGAATACCGGCATCAGCGTGACGTTCAGTGTCAACGAAGCCGACAACGAACTGGACATGCTGGTGACCGCCAGCAACGCGTTCGACACCACGCTGCCATACGCGGTCGATGCGCCGGTGGATGGCCGCGATCTGGTGCTGAACGGCACCCTGAATGCGACGGGGACGGCGACCGCCGCAATTAATCTGAGCTTGTCGTTCGATGATGCGGAACCGGATGCGAGCCGGGTGGCGCTGATCGAGAATGGCAGCGTCCTGCGCCTGGCGTTCGATGCGGTCAGCTCGGGGCCGATCACGGCGGCGGCGCTTGGCCTGATCCATATGACGGTCAACGACGGCAGTCTCGTGGTTGGGGCGCGGAACGGTGGCGGCGCCGATCCGGCCAAGCCGGCGACGGCGACGATCAACTTCGCCAGCACCGCCGGCGGACGGGTCACTCTGGCGCAGTTGCTGGCCGACCCGAACGGTTCGATCGCGGCGCCGGTCTATACGGGTGCGATCCAGGCGACACTGCCGCTGGTCAGTGACGATGGCGGATCGACGGCGAACCTGGGGGTCACCTGGCTGCTGGATCAGCCGGCCGGTGTCAGCAATCCGCAGGTTACCGGCTTGCTGGTCGATCCGGCGCTGACTGCGCAGTCGGTGGCGGGATTGCAGACGCTGGTGCCGTGGGCGGCGGCGATCACGACGGCGGCGGACCAGACCGGCGTCCTGACGACGCAGATGCCGCTGGTCAATGAGACAATGGCGCAGCTCAGCGGGTTTGCCCCGGCGACGTCGGGCACGTTCCCGGGGCTGCTGAATGTCATTGCCGGCGCGATCAATTCCTATGCCGTGGTGGGCGCCAGCACCGATAATTTCCAGGCGTCGATCATCAGCGCGCTGGCGGCGTTCACCGCGGCGAATCCGGCTTATACGTTCACCGTCAGCGCGTCGGCGGGTGAGGCGTCGAGTCCCGCGGCCCTGGAAGCCCTGGGGCTGCCGCCGGGTTCGCAGCAACTGGTCTTTACCCTCGACGTGACCGCGCGTTACGCCGGGACGCAGACACTGAGCCTGACGGCGGGCGCGACCGACGACAATATTGCGTTCTCGACGACGGGGACGGTGCAGGGGTCGGTGAACCTGAACATGACGTTCGGGTTCGCGCTGACACCGAACCTGGCGGCGCAGGACGCGACGTTCGTGGTGTTGAACGGGCTGACCGTGGCGGCCAGCGTGCAGAACAGCGCGGCGAGTTTTCCGATTGCCGTCGGGCTGCTGGGTGCGACGGCGACGGGTATGCTCGGCTTGGGCACATCGGCCAATATCTCGCTGGTCAGTGACGGCAGCGGCACGCCGCAGGCCAACACGGTTGGCGACATCCTGGGTATCAGTGCCGGCACTCTGGTGAATGTCGCCGAACAGCAGCCGTCCACGGTGTCCAGCACTTTGTCGCTGTCGACGACGTTCGGCAGCCTGAGCGGCGGGTTGGCGACGCTGGCGATCAGTGGCGATCCGTTGGGCAGCGCGCCGCTGACGTTTGGTTTCACGGGTGGGCAGGCGACGAATTTCCAGTCGTTCGCCAATCTGGCGCCCACCGATCTGCTGGGCGCGCTGTCCACTTTGGCCTCGATCATGGACGATGCCGGGGCGACCCCGGCGTTGTCGGCGGATGTGCCGCTGACCAGCCTGCCGGTCGGCCAGGCGGCGGATTTCGGATCGGTGTTCGATGCGGATGTCGTCAATGCGCTGAGCAACAACCAGACCCACACCCCGACGTTCAACAGCATCCAGCAGTTCGAGACCGACCTGGCGGCGTTGACCGGGATCACCAATTCGTCGGTCACCTATGTTGCGGGCTATAACCAGATCGATGTCGCGTTCACGCTCGCCGAAACGTTCGCGGCCACGCCGGCGTCGTTCACCTGGGACCTGACCGGCGGGGCCGGAACGATTCTGGGTGATCTGACGGATGTCAGCGCGACGACGGCGACGGCGACGCTGTCGGTCAGCGGCACCGGGACCGTATCGCTGGCGTTCGGGTTCGACCTGACGCCGAATACCGTGCAGATCAAGGCCACCACGTCGGTGCCGACGAACGGCGTGCTGGTTGCGGGATCGGATGCGCATTTCGCCTTGTCGCTGACCGCGCCGGGCGCGGCGGCGGCGACGGTGGTGAATGTGACCGTGGCGGCTTCCGCCACGCAGTCCAACACCAACGCGACGCAGCTTCTGGCCACTATCAACGCCGCTCTGCAGGCCGCGCTGGCGGGGGCTGGCCTGGCGGCCAACCTGGTGACCGCCACGTTTGCCAACGGCACCGACGATCTGGTGCTGACACTGATACCCGGGGTGTTCACCGGCCTGTCGGTGACGACCACGCCGGAGGATGCGGCGGTCTACGAACTCGGCCTGACGCCGGCGGGCACGCCGACGGCGACGATCCAGGGCAATACCGCGCTGCCGAGCAATGGTGTGTTGACGGCGAATGCGACGTTCACAGTGGCGGCCGATGGCGGCGCC
Organism: Rhodopila sp.; assembly: GCA_036272115.1. GTDB lineage: Bacteria > Pseudomonadota > Alphaproteobacteria > Acetobacterales > Acetobacteraceae > Rhodopila. Next base: position 7,805 of record DATAZJ010000206.1, read on the forward strand.
GCGACGCCGATCACCATCACCGCGGCGTCGACGGCGAGCAACACCAACTCGAGCCAGTTGGTGGCGGAGATCAAGACCGCGCTGGCGCCGGTGAATACGGCTCTGGCCGCGGCCAACCGGTCGCCGATCGTGGTCAGCATGACCAGTGCGGGGCTGCTGACGTTCACCGTGTCCGGCTACGCCAGCACGCTGTCGATCACGGGGGCGAATACGGCGGCGCAAAACGGTCTGGGGCTGTCGCCGTCGCGTTCGGTGGAGGCGGGGGCACCCGAGGTGTACGTGGAAGCGTCGGCCGGCCCGGTGCCGACCGACGATATCCTGACGCAGGATGTGACCTTCTCGATTGCGGTGGATGGACGTCCGGCTGTCAACGTGACGGTCACCGCGGCTTCCACCGCCGGCAACACCACGGTGAACGCCGAGGCGCAGAATACGACACCGCAACAGATGCTGGTGGATGAGATCAACGCCGCCCTGGCATCGGTGAACGCCGGGTTGGCCAGCGCGGGTCTTGCCCAGGTGACGGCCAGCATTGGTACGGCCAGTTCAAACGCGGACCTCGATGCCGGGAGTGCGACTTCGAACAGCAATGGGGTGCTGTTCTTCTCCACCCTGGGGTCTTCGGCGTCGATCGTCATCAAGGGTCAGACCGGCAATCAGCTTGGTATCGGATCGAATGATGCCAGCGTCGCGCCGATGCTGTCGGTCACCGGAGGACAGAGTTTCTCCAGCAACATCGATCTGACGAAACTTGCGCTGAACGCCAATCTGGCGCTGACGGGCAGTGTTTCCGCCACGGCCGATCTGGGTGTCGTGGCGATCGATTTTGGTCCGGGCAACATCGCGATCAATCCGACGGTGTCGGAGGCGTTCGATGCCGGATCGGTCACGCTGGCGAACCTGACGGCCAATCCCGCCACGATCGGCAACTATTTCAGCGCGACGCTGGGCGGGGCGGCCGCCGTCACCCTGCCGATCAGCGCGGCGGATGGGTTGGGATCGGCGCTGGGACTGGATGCCAATGCGGCGTTGACCCTGAATGCCACCAATATGTTCACGCTGTCCGGCTGGACGGCCGACACCTCGGCTCTGGAAGGGCTGAACAGCCTGGTGGACTTCTCCTACGCCGATGCGAAGGCGGCGGTGACGCAGCTTGGTCAGTTGGTGACCGCGTCCACCGGCAATGCGGACGGGTTGTTCGGGCAGATCGTGCCGCTGATCAATCAGCCGCTGGGCACCGTGACGGGGATCACCCAGGACTTTGCCAATCTGGCGGCGGACTTGCAGCCGGGGACGAATTTCACCCTGGATCAGTTGCAGTCGCAACTGAACGCGGCGATCGCGAAGGCGTTCGGCCTGCCGACGACGGGGAGCTATGTCGGCGTCAAACTGACCGGCGGCATTCTGCAACTGACGCTGACCTTTACGCCGGTATTGGCATCGAGCAGCGTGCCGCTGGATTTCAAGCTGTCGGCGCTGGGTCTGCCGGGGAATGCGAACCTGCCCGGGGTGACGGACTTCGGCGGCGGCAACATCACTCTGACGCCCAGCGCCAGTTTCACGTTGGCGCTGGACATCAATCTGCAGTCGCCGACCAATCCGATCTACGAACTGGGCGCGGCGACCAAGTTCGTTCTGGGTCTGCTGATCGACGGCCCGTCCAGCGGCACGCTGTCGCTGGGGCCGTTGGGCCTGACCTTCACCGGCGCCAACCTGGTGCTGAGCCAGAAGACCGGTGATACCACCGATCCCGCGACGTTCACCGTCGGGTTGAACAGCACCACCGCGCTGTCGACGTTGAGCCAGGATCTGGCGGGCAGCACCTGGCTGAGCGCGTCCGGGCCGTTCACCGCCACGATCGTCGGGCAGGTCAATGTCAGCCTGCCGCTGTCGGCGACTATCGGGGGGAGCACGTCGTCGCTTGGCACGATGACGCTGACCATCCCCAACCTGGGCAAGTTCACCACCGACCTGCTGACCAACGACGGCAGTATCGCAAGCGATATCAATTTCGCGCCGCCGTCGCTGGGCAGCGATTTTTCCAGCCTCGATCTGATGGGAAATATTACCGGGATTGTCGGCGCGCTGGACAGTTATCTCAATCAACTGCAATCGGTGCTGAACGGGCAGTTGTTCGGCCTGGACATTCCGGTGATCGGCACTGCGCTGTCTTCGGCCGGGAGTTTTGTGACCCAGTTGAAGACCACGATCGACAAGGCGTTGTCGTCAGGGGTTTCCGGCTTCCAGGGTATTTACGACGAGCTGACGACGTTGCTCACCCCGTTCGATCCGCCGACGCCGGTGGTGCAGATCCAGTATCTGACGAGCGGGTCCAGCACATTCCAGACCTTCACGTCGGGTGAGGCGACGTCGCTGCTGCCGTCAGCGCAGAATATCCAGGATGTGCAGATTGTCTTTACCCTGGGCAGCACCTGGTCGCCGGGGACGCAGCCGACGTTCAATCTTGGCCTGCCGGGCCTGGGTCTGTCGGTCAGCCAGGGCGCCGTCAGCGTCAGCGTGGGCTGGAACCTGACGTTCACACTGGGTATCGATCGTGACAGCGGGCCTTATCTCGTTGCGCCGACCAGCGGCAGCAACGTCACGGCCGATATCATTGCCAACGTTTCGACCACCGCTGCGATCACCGCGCAGCTTGGCTTCCTGGGGCTGACCGCGACACAGCCGGTGCCGGGCAAGCCCGATCCGGACAATACGGCCGTGACAGCCTACCAGACGGGGGTCGGGCTGAATTTCTCGGCTGGTTTCAAGGGTGGTTCCAGCACCATCGGCGGCGAGTCGGTCATTCCGGTCAGTCAGTTCGGCGGCAACAACCTGAATATCTCGCTGACCGGTAGCGCGGCGGTCGATCTGGATCTTGCGCTCGGTTTCGATATCAGCGGCGGCAAGGTCGATACGCAGTATCCGAATTTCACCGCGCAGCTTCTGGTGGGCACGGCGTCGGGCAGCAGTTCACCCGGTGCGTGGACGTTCGGGGTTGGTCTGAACGGGGCCAACAGCACGTCGCCCGACGTGGCGTTGAACAATATCTCGCTCGACCTGGGTGATTTCCTGAACAACTACCTGGGCAAGATCATCAATCCGCTGGCTGAGGTGTTGAAGCCGATCCAGCCGATCCTGGATTTCCTGGCGACCCCGATTCCCATCATCAACGAGTCGTTGATCCAGGCGGTCATCAGTTTGTTTGGCGGCGACGTGCAGGGTTTCTCGCAGATTGTCAGCTTCGTCGATGCGATCGTCAATTTCGTCGGCGATTTCAGCAACGGTCAGCAGTTGACGATCGGCCTGGGCAATTTCAATCTCGATCAGTTCGATCTGCGGCAGACGCCCGGCAGCGGCGGGAATGCGATCCCCGACGACACCACCACGTCGGGTTCCAGTCAGTTGATGAGCGATCTGCAGAATTCATCGGATTTCACCGCCGATCCGTCGAATCCGGACCCGCTGCAGGCGGCGGAGAATGACAGTTCTGGTTTCGATTCCTTTATGACGCAGGCTGGCGCCGGCAGCATCACGTTCCCGATCCTGACCAACCCGATGACGCTGATCGGGCTGTTGTTCGGTCAGCAGGCCAATCTGGTGGTCATCACGTCACCCGAACTGTACGCCCAGGTCAGTACCAGTATCGACATTCCGGTCTATCCGTTCGTCACCGCCGATCTTGTGGCCTCGTTCAGCATCGATGCCCGGTTTTCCGGTGGGTACGACACCACGGGCATCCTGGAAGCCGTGCATGATGTGACGAGCAACCCCAGCGCGATTCCAGGCGATCTGCTGGATGGGTTCTTCATCAATGATGCGGCGCTGCAAAGCCTGATCGGCATCGAGCCGGCGACGTTCATCGGCATTCAGGGGATGATCGGGGTCGGCGCCAGCGTCGGCTTCGGCAGTTTGCTGAGTGTCGGCGTCGGCGGCGGTATTGGGCTGAGTCTGAGTGTTTCACTGAAGGATTCGGTGCCCGACACGTACGGCACGGCGGCGTACCGGCAGGCGAACGATGGCGACGGGAAGACTCGCCCGAGCGAGATTGCGGCTTGGGTGGATGATTTTGGGAATCCGTTGTGTGCGTTCAATCTGAACGGCGACGTCACGGCCGATCTTTTCACTGAAGAACAGGTTTTGGGCGCGACGTTCACGCAGACGATCTTCAATGTGACGCTGTTTTCGTTCACCGTGGGCGCCAACTGCACGACGGTCAACGAACCATTGGGTGTGGAGAACGCGGACGGGCTGCTGACGCTGTATACCGGGCCGCTGTGGGACCTGCGCGATGTTCCGGGTGCGGGACCATCGGAAGAAGGCAACGACGACTTCACGGTTTCGCAGAAGGCGCCGGGCGATATCCTGGTGACTGCCAACGATGGCGCCAGTGAGGAATTCAAGAACGTTACCGGCCTTTACTCGACGCTGGGGACGGGCAACAACACGCTGGACATCACCGAACCGCTGACTCAGGTGGGTGGTGCCGCGATCGATGAGACGATCATCGGCGGCACGGGCAGCCAGGCGGGCAACGATACGATCACGGCGGGTGGCGGCGACGATCTGATCGAGACCGGTGACGGCGCCGACCAGGTGGAGGGCGGTAACGGAAGCGACACGATCTATGGCGGGACGCCGAACAGTCCTGGCGTCAGCATCAACATCACCAGCACAAAGACCGTCAATGCGCAGGGCAATTCGACCACCACGGATCAGACGGTCTACGGCGATACGATCACCGGCGGGACGGCCGGCGGCAACCTGATCTATGGCAGTTTCGGGTCCGATCTGATCACCGCGCCGGGCGGCCACAACACCGTCTTCGGTGGGTCGGACGATTTCAACGTGGTGGTCAAACCGGGTCCGGACAGCATGTGGGGCGGTCCGGCCACGATCTCTACCTCGGTGCCGAATGTCATCGAGGGTGAGGGCAGCGGCAATCTGCTGGTCGGCGGTTCGGGGAACGACGAGATCGAGGGCGGCGGCGGCAGCAACACCATCGTGGGTGGCGGCGGCAACAACCTGCTGATCGGCGGCCCTGGTTCCAATCTGGTTTATGGCGGGGTGAACGCCGCCTATGTGACGGCGGAGGCCGCGACGCTGGCGAGCAAGGCGCCACCGAGCAGTTATGCGATCACCAATCCTGGCAAGGCGTCGACTCCGGTTCCGGTACCGAACCAATCGAGCGGGGCGCTTGGACAGAACGTCATATTCGGCGGGTCGGCGTCGCTGAACCTGCTGCAGCAGTATGGCGATGAGAATGCCTGGATCGCGCTGGGTCTTCCGGTGAATGGATTACCGGTCAACTCGGCGATGGCGCCTGCTCCCGCGACGGGCGATGGACCGGATACCATCCATGCCGGGACGTTGGGCGATCTGGTGTTTGGCGGTGAGGTCAACAACACGATCTATGGCGGCGCCGGTCCGGATACGCTGGTCGGCGGTCCGTCCACCGACCTGATTACCGGTGGGGGTGGCAACGAACTGATCTGGGATCGCGGCAAGGCAACGATCTATGGCGGCACCGGCAACGACACGATCCATGGCGGCCCGGAAAGCAACACGATCTATGGCAACACGGTCACCGGCAGCAATGGCGGGAATGACTCCATTCAGGGTGGCGATGCCGGCAACTCGATCTATGGCGGCACCGGCGATGCGACGATTTATGGCGGGAATGGTGCCGATACTATCTATGGCGACAGCGTCGCGGGCGGCAAGGGCGGCAACGATTATATCCGGGGACAGGCCGGCAACGATACGATTATCGGCGGGATCGGCAACGATACGATCTATGGCGATGGCGGGGCCGATACGGTTTATGGCGGCAGCGGCAACGACTATATCGGTGGCGGCGCCGGCAACGACACGATCCTGGGTGGGACGGGCAACGATTCGATCTATGGCGGTACCGGTAGCAATACGCTGTTCGGCGGGCAGGGCAAGGATTTCATCAGCGCGATCGGCGGGATGGATGACTCGGTGTTCGGCGGCAGCGGCAACACGACGATCTATGGCGGGATCAACAACGATACGCTGGCGGGCGGTGAGGGTGCGGACTGCATCTTTGGCGGGCTGGGGTCCGATCAGATCACCGGCGGGTCCGGTGCCGATACCATCACCGGTGGTGGCGGATTCGACATCATTGTCGGAGGGACCGGCAATGACAGTATCCAGGGTGGGACTGGCGGCGATCTGATCCATGGCGGCACCGGTGCGGATACCATCACCGGTGGTTCGGGCGGCGAGAGCATCTATGCCGGGGCGCTGGCGAGCGATATCACCGGCGGCAGCGGCGCCGATCTGCTGGTTGGCGGCGCGTCGCATGACACCATCACCGGCGGTTCCGGTCCGGACACGCTGTATGCCGGTTCGGCGCCGGGCAACGTGCTGTCGGGAGGGACCGGCAATGACCTGATCTACGGCACGGACTCGATCGGTGCGGCGGGCAAGGGCGACACGATCACCGGCGGTGCCGGTAACGTGACGATCTGGGGGTCGGCGGGCGATGATTCGATCTTCGGCGGGTCCGGTAACGATGTGATCCATGCCGGCCTGGGTAACCAGACGATTTATGGCGGCACCGGCACCGACCTGATCTTCGGTGGTCCCGGCAACGACGAGCTGTTTGGCGACCTGACCGACACCACGCTGACCGAAGATACGATCTACGGCGGGACTGGCACCTCGACGATCATGGGCAACGCCGGTGACGACGAGCTGTACGGTGGCGATGGGCGCGATTCCATCACCGGTGGCGGCGGCGACGATGTGATCTATGGCGGCAACGGCACCGGCAAGACGATCGTCAGCGGTGGCGGGGATGCCACGATCTGGGGTTCTGTCGGCGGTGGGGATTCCATCAGCGGCGGTACCGGCAATGTGGAGGTGTTTGGCGAGGGCGGCAGCAACACGATCACCGGTGGCGCCGGCAACGATACGATCGAGGGTGAACTGACCGGCAATTTGATCTCGGGCGGCACTGGCAACGATCTGCTGGTGGGCGGCGAGGGTGGCGACACGATCAACGGCGGGCTGTTGTCGAGTCCGTCGGCAGGGACCGGGCAGGATACGATTTATGGCGATACCGGCAGCACGTC
>DATAZJ010000207.1:0-5418 GCA_036272115.1 Rhodopila sp.
TGACGGCGTGGTAGTCGTGGGCGGGGCGGATATGCGTGTCCTCGACGGTGGCGCCGAGGTGGCGCAGGACGTCGTAGGCCTGTTCGAGGGCGGCTTTCAGGGAGGCGGGGACGGGGATGTCATCCTCGTAGAGATGGCGCAGAACGCCGATGCGCAGGCCCTTGATACCGCTCGAGAGTTCGGCCCGGTAGTTGGGCAAGGGATTGGTGGCGCTGGCGGGGTCTTTCGGGTCGTGGCCGGCGATGGCTTGCAGCATGATGGCGCAGTCTTCCACGGTCCAGGCCATTGGGCCGGCGTGGTCGTAGCTGAAGCTGTTGGTGTAGACGCCGGATCGGCTGACCAGGCCGTAGGTGGGTTTCAGGCCGACCAGGCCACACAAGGCGGCGGGATTGCGGATGGAGCCGCCGGTATCCGATCCCAACGCACCCGGGGCGAGGCCGGCGGCGACGGCTGCGCCGGACCCGCTGGAGGAGCCTCCGGTGGCGTATTCGCGATTCCAGGGGTTGCGGGCGGGCGGCCAGGGCAGGTCGAAGGACGGCCCGCCATGGGCGAATTCGTGGGTGGAGAGTTTGCCCAGCAGGACGGCGCCGGCCTGGTGCAGCTTGGCTACCGTGGTGGCGTCGAAGCTGGGGACATAGGTTTCTCGGGTGCGCGAATGGCAGGTCGTGCGGATGCCGGCGGTGCAGTAGATGTCCTTCAGGGCGAAGGGGATGCCGTGCATCGGGCCTCGGTAGCGGCCGGCGGCGATCTCGGCTTCAGCGGCGCGGGCAGCATCCATGGCGCGGTCGGCGGTGACCAGCAGATAGGCGTTCAGTTGTGGATCGTAGGTGGCGATGCGGTCCAGGTAGGCCTGGGTCAGGTCTACCGGCGACAGGCGCCGTTGCTTGATGAGCCGAGCGGCTTCGGTGATGGAGAGGTGGTGCAGGTCGTCGGGCATGGCAGGTGTCTCCGCACGGGAACGAACGCTGCGCTTCCTCCTCCGCGGTCGCCGCCGCTTTGGTGTGGGAGTTTCACCGATCCCGGCCCGAGCGCAAGGGCAAAGTCACGATCGTGTCGGACGACGTGCAGGGGCGGCGGGAATCGCGTAGAAGTCGGGTGTTCCATCCTGCAACCAAGGCGGTAGCGTGCGGCGAGGCAGTCTTCTGACGATATGGGCCGGTGGGTTTGTGCTGGCGGTGGCGTTGTATCTGATCGGTCCCGATCGGTTTTTCGACGCCTGCTGGAACCTGATCGACGCGATCGATGCGGCATTCCGTTCGGTGGTCGCGGCGCTGGGGGCGCAGACCTATGGGGTGATACGAGCGCTGGCGATCGCGATCTATGTGGTGTTCGCGGTGCTGGCGTTCATGGCGTCGCAGCGCGGGCATCGAGGGATCGGGGCGCTGGTGGTGGTCTCGGCGGTGCTGCTGATCCTGGTGTGGCGGCCGTATGATTTCTATCCCGCCCCGATCAGTCGCTGGCTGGCGGCGCTGGTGCTGGTGGTGACGGGGGCGGCGGTGATGACGCAGCGGCTGAGCGCGGTGCCGCGACGCGGTCAGGGACCGCCGCCGCCGTATCCGCCGGGCAGGCGGGCGCCGTGATCGAGGCGCCGGACGGGGCATCTCGGCCGCAGCAGGTGGCGAAGGCTGCCTTGGCGCTGCTGCTGGCGGCGCTGGGGGTGTGGACGCTGCACCGGTATCTGCCGGCGCTGCTCTGGGCGGCGATCCTGGCGATTGCCGTCTGGCCGCTGTTCCAGCGTGCCATGCGCCGTTGGCCGCCGGGCCGGCACAATATCCTGCTGCCGTTGGCGTTCACCCTGGGGCTGGGGCTGGTCTTCATCATCCCGCTGGTGACGGTCGCCGTGCAGGCAGGGCGGGAAGTGCATGGCGTTTATGACAGCCTCGCCAAGGCCCGCACCGAAGGCATACCGCCGCCGGCATGGCTGGGCCGTCTTCCGGTGGGCAGCCAGGAGGCGACCGCATGGTGGGACGAAAACCTGACCAACCCGGAGGATGCGAAAGCGCTGCTGCAACGCGCGCGGACGTCCGCGTTCATGTCGAACAGCGGTGAGCTGGGGGCGAATATCGCACATCGGATCGTGCTGTTCGGCTTCACGCTGCTGACGCTGTTCTTCCTGTTCAAGGACGGCGACCGCCTGGGCGACCAGATGCTGCGTGCCAGCGGTCGTGCCTTCGGACCGGCGGGGGAACGGATCGGCCGGCAGATGATCGCGTCGGTGCACGGGACGGTGGACGGGCTGGTGCTGGTCGGGCTTGGGGAAGGGTTTATCCTGGGGATCGGCTACGTGGTGGCGGGGGTGCCGCATCCGACGCTGTTCGGGCTGTTCACCGCGATCGCCGCGATGGTGCCGTTCGGGGCGCCGCTGGTGTTCGGGATCGCGGCGCTGATCCTGCTGGTGCAAGGTCGGGTGGCCTGGGTGATCGCCATCCTGGTGCTGGGGTTCGTGGTGACGTTCGTCGCCGATCATTTCGTGCGGCCATCGCTGATCGGAAGCGCGACCCGGCTGCCGTTCCTGTGGGTGCTGCTGGGGATTTTGGGCGGCGTCGAGACGTGGGGGCTGCTGGGTCTCTTCCTGGGGCCGGCGATCATGGCGGCGCTGATGCTCCTGTGGCGGGAGTGGACGGGGCCGTAAGAGGGCGTCTGGCACTTCACGTGCGAGAACCTTGGCTCCCCGAACGCCATACGAGGCCATGCCGGACAGGCCGCGGTCGCCGGTGGAACGCCGAAATGTTGCCGGCGAGCGGTGCTACCCGCGTTCGCGCAACTGGCGTCGGATGATCTTTCCGGTTGCGGTCATCGGCAGTTCATCGACGAATTCCACGTGGCGCGGATATTCGTGCGCCGCCAGACGGAGCCTCACGAAATCCTGGATGTCGCGTGCCAGGTCGGGCGATGCGGCGGTGCCGGGGCGCAGGACGATCCAGGCCTTGACGGCCTCGGTCCGCACCGGGTCGGGGATGCCGGCGACGGCGGCCATGCTGACGGCTTGGTGTTTCAGCAGGCAGTCCTCGATCTCGCCCGGGCCGATGCGATAGCCGGCGCTGGTGATCAGGTCGTCGGAGCGGCCGGCGAACCACAGATAGCCGTCCTCGTCCTGGCGGGCCTGGTCGCCGGTCAGCAGGTAGTCGCCGGCGTATTTCGCGGCCGTGGCTTCGGGGTTGTTCCAGTAGCCGAGGAACATCACCGGATCGGGGCGGCGGATCGCGACGGTGCCGACGTCTCCGGTGGCGACTTCGCGCCCGTGTTCATCGACGATGGCGACGGCGTGGCCCGGGACCGGCCGGCCGAGGGAACCGGGTCGGATGGGGAACAGGGCGCCGTTGTTGCCGGCGACGAGATTGCACTCGGTCTGGCCATAGAACTCGTTGGGGGTGACGCCGAAGGTCGCGGTGGCCCAATCCAGCAGTTCGCCGCCCAGGGTTTCGCCGCCGCTGCCGATGCTGCGCAGGCCTTGGGTCGGTTTGACGTTGGCCATGCGCATCAGTTTCAGGGCGGTGGGCGGCAGGAAGGTGTTGCGCACGTGGTGGCGGGCAATCAGGTCCACGGCCTCCAGCGGGTCGAACTTTCGGGCGCGGTGTGCCACCACCGGAACGCCGTGGTGCCAGGCGGGCAGCAGCACGTCGAGCAGGCCGCCGACCCAGGCCCAATCGGCGGGGGTCCAGAAGCGGTCGCCTGGTTGCGGGAAGAAATCCTGCGGCAGTTCGACGCCCGGGAGGTGGCCAAGCAGCACCCGATGGGCGTGCAGCGCGCCCTTGGGGTTGCCGGTGGTGCCGGAGGTGTAGACCAGCAATGCCGGATCGTCCGAACCGGTATCGACCGGAACGAAACCATCCGAGGCCTGGTGCAGGGCGGTTTCGAACGACAGGTTTTCGCCGATGACGTAGATGTGCCGCAAGGCGGGCAGCAGCGGGCGCAGCGGGCGCAGTTTCTCGGCGCCGGCCGCGTCGGTGACGATGCCTTGGGCGCCGCTGTCGGACAGACGGAACTGCAGCGCTTCCTCACCGAACAAGGTGAACAGCGGGACGGAGATCAGGCCGGCCTTGAAGGCGGCCAAATGGGCGATGGCGGTCTCCGGCGCCTGCGGCAGCAGAATCGCCAGGCGGTCGCCGCGGGCGAAGCCGTGCGCGCGCAAGGTGTTGGCGAAGCGGTTTGATCGTTGGCGGAAGTAGTCGAAGGAGAACTCAGTGGCCGCTCCGGTCTCGGCGACGAAGATCAGGGCCAGGCGATTGCTGCCATCCGCGTGCCGGTCGCAGGTGTCGACGGCGATGTTGTAGCGGTCCGGAATTCGCCAGGCGAAGTCCCGATAGAGGCGGTCATAGTCGCTTTGACGCGTCAGCATTTGTATCCGCCTCCCGGTCCATCGGCGCTTTCCCGGACCCTGCCTTATCGGCGGCCGGCAGACCAGGGGCTACAGATCCAGGTTGGACAGGGCGCGTTCGTGCCGCAGCAGCCAGCGTTTGCGCTCGATGCCGCCGCCGTAGCCGGTCAGGGTCGAATCGGCACCGATCACCCGGTGGCAGGGGACGATGATGCTGATCGGGTTGGACCCGTTCGCCATCCCGACGGCACGCATCGCCTTGGGCCGGCCAAGCCGGACGGCGAGGCTGCCATAGGTGGTGGTTTCACCGGTCGGAATGGTGCGCAGGGCGGCCCAGACCTCGCGCTGGAACGCGGTGCCCTCGGTCCTGACCGGCAATGCGTCGATCGCCGCCAGATCACCCTCGTAGTAGGCTTCGATCGCGCGGCGGACCGGTGATCTGCCCTGCTTAGGTTCCAGCGGGACGGATCCGTAGTGCAGCCGCAGCAGGTGGTGCATGCGCTCGGTGTGATCCTCCCAGTCGAGGGAGCGAACGGTTTCGTCCTCGTCGGTCAGCAGCAGCATCGGGCCGGTGGGGGTGGGGACGGTTTCGACAAAGAACGGGGTCATGCGCTTGCCCATAGATGTTGTGCGGCGTAGGCCCGCCACGGCCGCCAGGTTTCAGCTCTTGCCAGCAGGGCGCCGGCGGTTGGGCGCAGGCCGGCCTGGTCCGCCATGGCGCGCAACAGTCCGATATCCGCGGCGGGAAACGCATCCGGCTCGCGCAACTGGCGCATCGCGATGTACTGGGCGGTCCATTCGCCGATACCGGGCAGCGCGCGCAACTGTGCGACGGCTTCCTCCAGCCCACGGCCGGCGGCGAAGATATGCGGGTCGGCCACCACGGCGGCGGCGACCGCCAGCAGGGCGACGCCGCGCGCCCTGGGCATGCCCATCGACGCTGGGTCGGCGCCCGCCAGCGCCGCCGGATCGGGGAACACATGGGTCAGGGCGCCGTCCGGGTCGCGCAGTGGCTCGCCGAAGCGAGTGACCAGGGCGCCGGCGAGGCGGATGGCGCCGGGCACGGTGATCTGCTGTCCCAGCACGGCGCGGACCGCGAG
>DATAZJ010000208.1:0-2048 GCA_036272115.1 Rhodopila sp.
AGACCGCGATCCGCTCGGGTGGAATCACTCGAGCGGTGAGTCGTACGATCAGATAAAGGGATGGTTCCGATGGCGTTGGTTGCTGGCAGCCCGCGTCCGGGTCAGGCGCGCGCCACCAGTAACGTCTCTCCGCGAAGGCAAAGAAGACCCAGCGCAAACAAACGCGGATCAGCGATGGGAGCCAACGCGATGGAGCGGTGTCCGCGAACGCAAACCGCTTCCAACACCGCTGTTGTGCGCCGAACGCAACCTCTGTTTGATGGTTCAGGCTGTTCCCTGACCCAGGTCGCGCCGGACCCGGTACCGGGTGCCACGACCGAACATAGGAAAGCACGTGCATGCCCGCCTTCATCTGCACAACCTGCGGCTGCCAGTACCCCAATACCGAGGCACCGCCTGCCTTCTGCCTGATCTGTCAGGACGATCGCCAATACGTGAACCCGGCCGGCCAATCGTGGACCACGCTGCCGGCGATGCGGAAAACCCACTTCAATGCGTTCCGCCGGCTGGGGCCAGGACTCATGGGAATTGGCACCTTTCCGGCGTTCGCCATCGGCCAGCGCGCCCTGATGCTGCGCACGCCCGCCGGAAACATCCTGTGGGACTGCATCAGCTTCCTCGACGATACCACCATCACCATCATCAAGGCGCTGGGCGGGCTGGCCGGCATTGCCTGCTCGCACCCGCATTTCCTCGCCTCCGTGGTGGAGTGGAGCCACGCGTTCGAGAGCGTGCCGGTCTACCTCCATGCCATGGACCGCAAATATGTGACCCGCCTCGACCCGGTGGTGACGTTCTGGGAAGGCGACCGCCTGGAACTGACCGAGGGCATCACGCTGATCCGCTGCGGCGGCCATTTCCCCGGCAGCACGGTGCTGCACTGGGCGCAGGGGGCGGACGGGCAGGGCGCCCTGCTGACCGGCGACACGCTGCAGGTCCGCCCCGACAAGGGCCTGACATTCATGCACAGCTATCCGAACCTGATCCCGCTCGACCCGGTCACCGTGCGCCAGATCGCCGATGCGTTGGCGGAATGGCCGTACGAGACGATCTACGGCGGCTGGTGGGAACGGGTGATCCCGTCCGCCGCGAAACAGGTGATGGCCGACTCGGTGGAGCAATACATCGCTGCGGTCACCGGTTCGGCCGAGAGTTTCTGACGCACCCGCTGCGTCACACCGCCGAGGCCGGGATAATCCGTAGCGCGAGCCGGGACAGCCCGGCCCGCCAGGCTTCCTTCTTCCGCTCCGTCACTTCGGCCAGCACGAACGTGATTGCCAGTGTGCCGCCGAACAACAGGATCCTGTTGGCTAGGGCGGCGTGCGGCCATGGCGACAGCACCGACAGAAGCTGGGCGATCGGCAGATGGAACAGATACAGGCTGAACGTCGCACCGGCCACCCACCGGATCGCCCGTGCCGCTCGGGGTGGGATGGTGAAGCCGCCGGCGACGGCATTGAATCCCAGAAGATGCCCGGCAAACAGCGTCGCCACCAGATAGTCCTGCAGCAGTTCCGGGCGGCCCACCCAATCCGGCACAAGGCCGATCAACCGGCCAAGCCAGGGAACCGAACCCTCGTAGCCGATCCAGGCCGCCAGGCAGCCGATGCACAGCACGGCGCCGACCCGCGGCCCGATCCGGCCGGTGCGTGAGACGTGATAGCAGCCCGCACCCAGCAGCCAGATCGGGAACATCGCGATGATCGGCGGGCCGACGATCACCAGGCCCGCGACGACAGCCAATAGCCGCCGCCGGCCGGACAGGAACATCCACAGGGCAAAAATGATATAGTACCAGACCTCATACCCCAGCGACCAGAACGGCAGGTCCGACCCGGGGCTGACGTCGCTGAACCACAACCGATTGACGAACAGCGCATTGGCGGCGAATTGCCAGACCTGGTGGCTGGACTGGTAGCCCCAGGACGCGTTGTACAGGCCGGGATTGATCGCCCTGCCGACGGCATCGAGGAAAATCGTCAGCACAAGCGCCGGCAGCGCAACCGAATAGATGCGAGCGGCCCGCGACACCATGAAAACCCGAGCCG
>DATAZJ010000209.1:0-8257 GCA_036272115.1 Rhodopila sp.
AGCAGCCGCTTCCCCGGCTCACAACACCCTCGGCCTTTGGGTGATCCCGGTGCCCATCGTCGGCGCACTGCTCATCGGGTTGATGGCGCGATTCGGCTCCGAAAAAATCCGCGGTCACGGTATTCCCGAGGCGATCGAGGCGATCCTGCTCGGCCGCTCGCGGCTCGACGCCAAGGTGGCGATCCTGAAGCCGCTGTCCTCGGCGGTGGCGATCGGCACCGGCGGACCATTCGGCGCTGAGGGTCCCATCATCATGACCGGCGGGGCGATCGGATCGCTGATCGCCCAGTTGCTGCCGGTCAGCGACAACGAACGCAAGACGCTGCTGGTGGCGGGTGCCGCGGCAGGGATGACCACGGTGTTCGGCACGCCGATCGCCGCGATCATGCTGGCGGTGGAACTGCTGCTGTTCGAGTGGACGCCGCGCAGTTTCGTGCCCGTCGCCGCCGCCGCGATCGTCGCCGAGGTGGAACGGCATGCGCTGGGCCTGGCGTCGCCGCTGTTTCCGTTCTCGGGCGGCATGGAAATCTCGGTGGTCGCGCTGCTGTGCTGGATGGCCGTCGGGCTGGTCAGCGGCTTGCTGTCCGGCGTGCTGACGCGGCTGGTCTATGCGTGTGAGGACGGGTTTCTGAAGCTGCCGATCCACTGGATGTGGTGGCCGATGATCGGCGGCGTGGTGGTGGGTGTCGGCGGGCTGATCGATCCTCGGGCGCTGGGCGTGGGCTACGTCAACATCGCCGAGATGCTGCAAGGGCATGTGCTGCCGGCCTCGGCGCTGCTGCTGCTGACGGTAAAGGCGATCATCTGGGCGGTCGCGCTGGGGTCGGGGACCTCGGGCGGCGTGTTGGCGCCGCTGCTGATCATGGGCGGCGGTTTGGGGGCGGTGCTGACCCATGTGCTGCCCGCCGCCAGCCCGGGATTCTGGGCGCTGCTGGCGATGTGCGCGACAATGGGCGGCACGATGCGGTCGCCGCTGACCGCGACGTTCTTCGCGGTGGAACTGACGGGCAATACGCATGTGCTGCTGCCGCTGATCGCCGCCTGCGTCACCGCGCACCTGGTGACGGTGCTGCTGATGAAGCGGTCCATCCTGACTGAAAAAGTTGCTCGGCGCGGCCATCATCTGGCGCGCGAATACCGTGTCGATCCGTTCACGCTGACGCGCGTGGAGGAGGTGATGGCGACGGAGGTGGAGACGTTGCCGCAGACGATGACGCTGCATCAGGTCGCCGCGTTCCTGGCGAGCCCGACGACGAAACACCCAAGCTTCCCGGTGGTTGATGAGAACGGTCAGGTGCTGGGGATCGTCAATCCGCCGACCGTGCTGGGCTGGCGTCATGCGGGCAAGCACCGGCAGACGCCGCTGAAGGAACTGCTGGAAGGGCAGGGTGTGGTGACGGCCTTTCCGGACGAGTATCTGGAGGGCATCGTCGACCGGATGATGGTGACGAACGTTGCACAGATGGCAGTGATTTCGCGGGTTGACCAGCGTCTGGTCGGTTATATCGGCTGGAAGGACCTGCTGCGTATCCGGAGCAAGTTGCAGGCGGAGGAAAGCAAGCGGGTGGTGTTCTTCCGCGTGCGGTAGAACGCGATCGCCTGGGGCCGAAGGCCGCGCGGACCTCTCGCCTTCATGGTGAGCGAAGGCTCACCATCCACGCCTTTGGTTGAGAGGGTAAAAGGCATGGATACTGGCATTCGCCAGTATGACGGGGTACCCATCGACAGAGAGTCGGACCTGAAGCGGGTCCGGGCTGCGCGGGACGACGGGCGGCCCGGTTCGATGTCAGCGCCCGTGCTGCTTGCGCCACACAGCGAACGCATCAAGGTTCGCCTGATCCGTCGGCGGATACAGGCCGAACGTCTTCTGCCCGGCTCGGACTCGTTCCGTAACGAAATCCTCATAGGCGGTCATTTCGATGGCGTCGGCGGTGATCTCCTCGACGATGCCGGCGGGGATGACGATCACACCATCCGCATCGCCGACGATGATGTCGCCAGGAAACACCGGGGCGTCGCCGCAACCGATCGGCACGTTGATGTCGATTGCCTGGTGTAACGTGATGTTGGTCGGCGCGGACGGGCGGTTGTGGTAGCTGGGCATGTCCAGTTGCGCGATCTCCGCCGAATCACGGAAGCCGCCGTCGGTGACGACTCCGGCCACGCCGCGCACCATCAGCCGCGTCATCAGGATCCCGCCGGCCGAGGCCGCTCGGGCGTCCTTGCGGCAGTCCATGACCAGGACGGCGCCGGGGGGACATTCCTCCACCGCCCGGCGCTGGGGATGGCTGTGGTCGCGGAAGACAGTCATCGGGTTCAGGTCCTCGCGCGCCGGCATATAGCGCAGCGTGTAGGCCTCACCGACCATGCTGCCGCCCTTGGGAGCGGATAGCGGGCGGACATCCTGGATCATCTGGTTGCGCAGGCCACGCTTGTACAGCGCGCTGGCCAGCGTCGCGGTGCTGACGGTTTTCAGCTTGTCGCGGGTTTCCGGGGTCAACATCGCTGGCGTCCTCAGTAAATCACCGGTTCGGAGACCGGCGCGCCGAAATCGGTGCGCAGGAAGTCGAAGTCGCAGCCTTTGTCGGCCTGCTGGATGTGCTTGGTGAACACCCAGCCGTAGCCGCGCTCGAACCGCACCGGCGGTGGGGTCCACTCGGTTCGGCGGCGCGCGAGTTCCGCGTCGGAGACTTCCATCTTGATGCTGCGGGCATCGACGTCGACGCTGACGATGTCGCCGGTTTTCAGCAGCGCGAACGGGCCGCCGATGTAGGATTCGGGGGACACATGCAGCACGCAGGCGCCATAGCTGGTGCCGGACATGCGGGCGTCGGACAGCCGCAGCATATCCCGGAACCCCTCTTTCAGCAGCTTCTTCGGCATCGGCAGCATGCCCCATTCCGGCATCCCCGGCCCACCCTGAGGACCAGCATTGCGCAGCACCAGGACATGGTCCGGGGTGAACGGATAACTTTCATCGTCAACCGCCTTTTTCATCGACGGATAATCGTCGAACACCACCGCCGGCCCGGAATGTTTCAAAAACCGCTGGTCCATCGCCGCCGGCTTGATGACGCATCCGTCAGGCGCGAGGTTGCCGGTCAAAACCGCGAGCGAACCCTCGCCATAGATCGGATTGTCCAGCGGACGGATCACGTCGTCGTTGAACACTTTCGCGGATTCAATGTTTTCCCCAATCGTTTTGCCGCTGACGGTGGGGCAGTCCAGGTGCAGGTGCTGGCTGATGTTCTTCATCAGCGCGCAGATGCCGCCGGCGTAATAGAAATCCTCCATCAGGTACTGGCTGCCGCTGGGGCGGACATTGCCGATCACCGGCACAAGGCGGCTGTAGCGCTCGAAATCGGCCAGCCCGATGTCCTGGCCGGCGCGGCGTGCCATGGCGATCAGGTGGATGATGGCGTTGGTGGAACAGCCCATCGCCATGGCGACGGCGATGGCGTTCTCGAACGCCTGATGGGTCTGGATTTTCGACGGGGTCAGGTCTTCCCACACCATCTCCACGATGCGGCGGCCGGATTCGGAGGCGAGGCGGATGTGCCCGGCATCGGCGGCCGGAACGCTGGAACCGCCGGGCAGCACCATGCCGACCGCCTCGGCGATGGCGGTCATCGTGCTGGCGGTGCCCATCGTCATGCAGGTGCCGTAGCTGCGGGCGATGCCCTGCTCGACACCCAGCCATTCCTTGTCGGTGATTTTGCCGGCGCGCAGTTCATCCCAGTATTTCCAGCTATCGGAGCCGGACCCAAGGAACTTGCCCTGGAAGTTGCCGCGCAGCATCGGGCCGGCGGGCAGGTAGATGGCCGGGATGTTCATGCTGGTGGCGCCCAGCAGCAGGCCCGGCGTCGTCTTGTCGCAGCCGCCCATCAGCACGGCGCCGTCCACCGGGTGGGACCGCAGCAGCTCCTCGGTCTCCATCGCCAGCATGTTGCGGTACATCATGGTTGTGGGCTTGACGAAGCTTTCGGACACCGACAGCGCGGGCAGTTCCACCGGGAAACCGCCGGCCATCAGGATGCCGCGCTTCACGTCGTCCACCCGCTGCTTGAAATGCGCGTGGCACGGTTGCAGGTCCGACCAGGTGTTGACGATGGCGATCACCGGCTTGCCCGTCCACTCCTCCGGCGAATACCCCATCTGCATCGCGCGGGACCGGTGGCCGAACGACCGCAGGTCGGCGGGGCCGAACCAGCGGGCGCTGCGCAGGTCGGCGGCCGCCTTGGGTGCGGATGACGGCGTGGGCGTGTCGGGCATGGTCAGGGTCCTCCGGTAAGCAGGCTGGATGCGATCAACGGTTTATCGTTGCCCCGCCAATCCGGATAGAGGCGAGGAGGCAATGATGGGTTTCAAAGGCCGAGCCTTTGATGGGGCTCGAAGGGGCAAAGCCCCTCGCCTTCGCCAACCTCACCCAGCACCCCGGCGGAGAACCAGGCCTACGCCCCGCGCCACCGGCGGTCGGCAGGCTTCCCGAAGGGATCGGTGGCGGAGCGAAGGCGCTCATCCTGCGCGATCCAGCCCTTGGCCGCTGCCTCTGTGGCAAAGCCGGTCGCCATTTGCGGCAGCGCACCAACGCTTTTGATCTCGACGACGAAGCCGTCGTCCTCACGGTGGACAATCCGATAGGTGGTGTCAGCCATTATTCACCCTGCCATGGCAGCGGGCGGTTTGCACGTGACGGTTGGACAACGGACCTGCGCATTACGAACCGGGGATTCACGGATCAAGTCGGCCGGCGGTCGTGTCCTCGGTCTGGGAGACGATGGCGGCGGCACGGCGGACGGTGATGTCCTTCAGGATGTGCACGCCGCCCGAGGTGGTCGCCAGCTTGACGGCGCCCTGTTCGTCGTAAATCGCCACGATGTGACGAAGCTGTATCGTCACGAGGCCGCCGGTGGCGGCTTCGAACGTAACCCAGCTCACCGCGCGCCGCGGGAGATCATCAGCTTGATGTAATCCTGCCGGCTGGTGCCGTCATAGGACATGCCGAACGGCTTCTTCTCGGTCGATGCGGGCTTGGCTTCCTGGGTCTTGGGCGCGGCGCGCTTCATGCGGGCGGTGGTCGGCGGGACGATGGAGCGGGTGACCGCGACGCTGAGTTCGGTGGCGCCGCGTGACGAGCTGTCCGACCGGCCTTCGCGCCACGATGCGACGTCCTTGGCCATCTTGTTCTTCATGGCGTCGGCCGTGTCTTCCATATGCGTGGCCTGGTCCTCGACATCCATGTGCGTGGCATCGGGCGTGGCATCGGGCTGCATCGGGTCGTCGGCGGGCGCTGTGCTCATGCGTCTGTTCCTTGTTGTGGGCGGTTATGATGAATGGACCGATTCCGAGGCGGCGGCCGCGGGCACTTGCAGGCAGATCGTCGGTCAGGTCAGGTCCAAGCTGACGATGAGAATGCTGTCCAGGACAGGCAGGGGCGGACGTACCGCGTCAATCGAACCTTCATGTGCGCATGATTGCGCCAAAATGCAAGTCTGGCCCCTGGCGGCGCGGCCAATAGCGCTGTATGCGTGGAACGCGGAATTGGCGATTACAAGCCAGCAGGCCTCGTCCGGCGCCGCCCTTTCATGCCTCCTCGAATGATGACGGCAGGCGTCCTGCCTTGAACAGGATCGTCGGTTCGTCGTCGTAGTCGCCCAGTTCGGCGTCGCCCGACGTTGAGAATGCGACGACCCCCGCTCGGGTCGGCACCAGGTTCTCCGCCCGTTGGCGGGCGATTTCGGGGGACCGGCAGCGAACGGGTGTGTCGGCGGTCAACCGCAGGCCTTTGCCGGCGGTGAAAGCCTGCACGAGGTAGAGTGTCTCACGCGCCATTGAGAAGTGTTCCTAACCTGGGATGACTGGCTTTCAGACCACGCCTGCCCGACCCATTTCGAAACAAGGACCATCATGCAAATCCGTGTCGGCTACGAAATCGTCTACGACTGCGTTCAACCGACACCGATGGTGCTGATGCTGCATGTCCATCATTCCCGAGTCGCCGATATCGTGGTTCCGGATCACCTGATGACAGACCCGGCGGTGCCGGTCCATGCCTATCACGATTCGTTCGGCAACTGGTGTTCCAGGCTGGTGGCGCCGGCGGGGCGGACGCGGATCGCCAGCACCGCCGTGGTCAACGACGCGGGACTGCCGGATCCGGTCGTGGCATCGGCGCAACAGCATGCGGTGCAGGACCTGCCGGATGAGGCGATGGTGTTCCTGCTGGGCAGCCGGTATTGCGAGACCGACCGGCTGTCGGAGACCGCCTGGGCGATGTTCGGGCAGGGGCCGACCGGCTGGGCCAGGGTGCAGGCGATCTGCGATTTCGTCCACAACCATATCACCTTCGACTACATGGCGGCGCGATCCACCAAGACGGCGTGGGAGGTGTTCAACGAGAAGCGGGGGGTCTGTCGCGACTTCGCGCATCTGGGCGTGGCGCTGTGCCGGGCGATGAATATTCCGGCACGCTATTGCACGGGGTATCTGAGCGATATCGGCGTGCCGCCGCCGCACTCACTGATGGATTTCGCCGGCTGGTTCGAGGCCTATCTGGATGGGGCGTGGCATACGTTCGACCCGCGGAACAACAAGCCGCTGTATGGGCGGGTGCTGATCGCGCGCGGGCGGGATGCGGTGGATGTGCCGATCAGCAATGCGTTTGGGCCGAATACGCTGGTCAGCTTCAAGGTGGTGGCGGATGAGGAACCACCGGTGACCGGCCCCGCGTGAGATCGGGTCGGATAGGCGCCGATAGGCGATCGTCCCGATAGGATTTTCCCGATAGGATTTTCCCGATAGGATTTTCCCGATAGGATTTTCCTGGGCACGATTCCCCGGCGTCACCGGTCGGTCGATGTTGCTACGCGGCGGCGGGCTGTGCGAAACCTGGGTGAACGCCTGGTCCAGGCGGCGCGGGAGGCGGATGCGAGCCGACGGCGTCTCCGCCGCGGATGGCACATAAAGCGTGCGATACAACACAGCCGCGATCTACGTGGCGGGAAGAAAAGGACCAGGAAAGTGGACCGCGAAGCCGAAATCGCCATCCTGCAATCGCTGTTGCACTACGCCGAGACCAAAACGACCGCGCTGGCCGACAGCCCGTGGCAGAACCCGGTCTCGGCCTATACCTGCCCCGATCGGCACCGGCAGGAGGAAGCGCTGCTGATCCGGACGCGTCCGCTTGTCTGGGGGATGTCCTGTGATTGGCCGAAGCCGGGATCCTATCGGACCGACGATTATTCCGGTGTCCCGGTGCTGACGGTGCGCGGGCGCGATGGCACGCTGCGCGCCTTCATCAACACCTGTCGCCATCGCGGCGCCAAGGTCGCCAGCGGCGAGGGCGAGGCTCGGGTTTTCCAATGCCCCTATCATGCCTGGGTCTATCGCGACGACGGCAGCCTGCGGGCGGTGCCGGAGGCCGATTGCTTCCCCGGCGTCAGGGAAAGCCGCCCCGGCCTGACGGCGCTGCCGCTGGCGGAAAAACACGGCATGGTCTGGGTCCTGCCGACACCCGGTCCGGCCGATCTGGACATCGATCCCTGGCTGGGCGGACTGGCAGGCGATCTCGATTTCTGGAAGCTCGATGGGTATCATCTGCACGCGCGCCATGTGCAGCACGAAGAGATGAACTGGAAACTGCTGATCGATACTTTCCTGGAGGGGTATCATTTCGGCTTCCTGCATGCCGAGACACTGCGCGGCGTGCTGAAGCCGAATATCCTGGACTTCCATGCATTCGGCCCGAACGCCCGGCTGGTCTATGCGCGCGCCAAGATCGATCGGCTGCGTGACAAGCCGCAAAGCGAGTGGGACCTGATGTGGAATTCCACCATCGTCTATTCGATGTTCGCCAACACGATTTTCTCTCCCCAGGGCGATCACATGGAGGTCTACCGGGTGTTTCCCGTCGACGGCCGCCCGGACCGGGCGGTGATGGAGACCTCGCTGTATATCCCGAAACCGGCGGAGACGGCGGACGAGAAGCGGCACTGGGATGCGAACCTGGCGCTGGCCATCAAGGTAATCACCACAGAGGATTTTCCGGCCGGGCGGACGATGCAGGTGGGATTCGGTTCGGGCGCGCAATCGCATGTGATCTATGGACGGAACGAACCCGCGCTGACGCATTATCACCAGTCGATCCGGCAGGTCCTGGGGCTGGGGACGGACGATCCGCAGGCCGCGATTCGTCACGCGGCCGAGTAATCGTCGTTACGGTGTCGGCGCCGCGGGATTGATCAGGCCCTGGTGGCGT
>DATAZJ010000210.1:0-1569 GCA_036272115.1 Rhodopila sp.
GATCGTTGCGGCCGGTTCCATCCTGCCCTTACAGTGCTATTGTGTCTGGCCCTATTGGCGAGGTGCTGCGGTAGCGGGGGGCAGCTTCGCCAGACCGCCGGCGCGCTCCACACCGCCTGCGTGGGCACGCGCGTTCATACACACAACCGGCCCTGTGTCGTTTCGGCGCAACGCTTTGATCATATTGGTCGGAGTGAGAGGATTCGAACCTCCGGCCCCTGCGTCCCGAACACAGTGCTCTACCAGGCTGAGCTACACTCCGACCGCGGGCGGGCATATAGCCTCCACGCCCCGGCCAGGCAAGCCACCTTCCGCCAACAATCCGCAAACACCAACCTCCGCCCGCCGCCACACCAGGGATCGCGCGCCCCAGGCCCACCCGGCACCGCCTCGCGCCGACGCAGACCCAGCCGGCTCACCGCGCGGGGCCAGCCAACCGCCACCGAACCGCACCACCAGCGATCGAAAGCGCCAGAGCCCCGGTCCCGACACCGCCGCCTTGCGCCCACCCCGCCCCCCGCACACACTGAAACCTGACATCCGCAAGCGGGGAGCCCCATGAACCTGTTCGACCTCACCGGCAAAGTGGCCGTCATCACCGGCGGCAACGGCGGCATCGGGCTCGGCATGGCCGAAGGCATCGCCTCCTGCGGCGCCAATATCGTGATCTCCGGCCGCAACGCCGAAAAAGCCGCAGCCGCGCTCGACACGCTCCGCACCCATGGCGTCCAGGCCGCCTTCATCGCCGCCGACGTGACGAAAAAAGCCGACTGCGTGGCGCTCATCGCCCAGGCGGAGGAAAAATTCGGCCGCGTCGATATCCTGGTCAACAACGCCGGCACCGCCGTCCGCAAGATGCCGCAGGACTACACCGAACAGGAGTGGCACCACGTCATCGACACCAACCTGACCAGCGCCTTCCTGTGTTCCCAGGCCGCCTACCACGCCATGGTCAAGGTCGGCGGCGGCAAGATGATCAACATCGGCTCGATGATGTCGCTGTTCGGCGCGCCCTATGCGACGCCCTACGCCAGCTCCAAAGGCGGCATCGTCCAAATGACCCGTGCCCTCGCCACCGCCTGGGCGCGCGACAACATCCAGGTCAACGCTGTCTTGCCGGGGTGGATCGATACGGATCTGACGAAGCGCGCGCGCCAGCAGGTCAACGGTCTGCAGGAAAGTGTGGAAAAACGCACGCCCGAGGGCAGGTGGGGTGTGCCGCACGACATGTCCGGCGTCGCCGCCTTCCTGGCCAGCGAGGCGTCGAATTTCGTGACGGGAACGGCGATCCCGGTCGATGGCGGGTTCTCGATCGCGATGTGACGCGTCAGGCCCACCCCATCGACCGCCCCACCGCCTTCGACCACGACGCCGTCAGCGCCTCACGCCGCGTGGCGTCCATCGTCGGTGTCCACGTCTCCGCCACTTCCCAGTTCGCCCGTAGATCATCCAGCCCGTTCCAGTACCCAACCGCCAACCCCGCCGCGTAAGCCGCGCCCAACGCCGTCGTTTCCAGCACCCGAGGCCGTACCACCGGCACGTTCAGCATATCCGCCTGAAACCGCATCA
>DATAZJ010000211.1:0-11079 GCA_036272115.1 Rhodopila sp.
GGAATCGGCCGCCATGCTGGCGAACGTCAAACGGGCGATGGCGATCACTGCCAGACTGAATCGTTTGACGTTCGACGATGCGGACGAAATTCGCGCCTTGTTCAGCGAACTGATCGGCAAACCCGTGGACGAGCGGTTTTCGCTGATCCCGCCCTTCTATACCGCTGGCGGAGATGAAATCCGTGTCGGGCGCAATGTCTTCGTCAACCAGAACTGCACGTTCTATGACCTCGGCGGTCTCGATATCGCGGACGATGTGATGATCGGGCCGAACGTGAGCATCATCACCGCGGGCCACCCGCTGGAACCTTCGCAGCGCCGCAGCGCCACAATCGGAAAGCCCATCGTCATTGAGAGAAACGTCTGGATCGCGGCCGGTGCGACCATCATCGGTGGCGTAACGGTCGGCGAGAACGCGGTCGTGGCGGCAGGTTCCGTGGTCACCAAGGATGTTCCTCCCAATACCCTTGTCGGAGGAAATCCGGCGCGCGTCATTCGTTCGATCGGCGACTGAGGAGACCTCCCTCGGGTTGGCATCGGATGCCGGTGGGGTGTTTACTGCGGGCAGAAAAAGCGGAGGAAGCGATGACAACATTGTCCGACGTCCTGGAAACCACGGTGCTGGAACGCGTTGCGTCCGGGTTCGTGTTCACCGAGGGGCCGCTGTGGCATCCTGATGGGTTCTTCTACTTCGTCGATATCCGCAGCAACCTGCTGTATCGCATGGTGCTGGGGCAACCGGCGGAGAAAGTCCGGGAAACGCTTGGCGGCAACGGCACGACGTTCGATCTGCGCGGGCGCCTGATCAATTGCGAAGGCGATGGACGCCGGATGACACGAACTGACAGCGATGGAACGGTAACGGTTCTGCTTGATCGTTTCGAGGGGAAGCGGCTCAACCGTCCCAACGACGTGATCTGCCATTCCGACGGGTCGCTGCTGTTCACCGACCCAGGCCTGCGTGTTCCGCTGGCGGAACGGGAACTGGACCAGGCGGGGGTCTATCGGATCGCACCTGATGGCGGCGTGTCCCTGGTGGCGAAGTTCGAATATCCCAACGGCCTGGCGCTTTCGAAGGATGAGCGCACGCTGTATGTCGCGAATACGCGGTGGACCCAGTATATTCATGCCCTGGAACTGGACGCCTCGGGCAAGATGGTGCGGCGGCGGGTTTTCGCCGACATGTCTGCTGACGGAACGAACGGCGTTCCGGACGGCATGAAGGTGGATGAGGCGGGACGCGTGTTCTGCACCGGGACAGGCGGCGTCTGGGTGTTTGCGCCGGACGGCACGCGGATCGGTATCATTGAGACGCCGGAGGTTTGCGCGAACATCAGCTTCGGCGGTCCCGATCTGCGGACGCTGCTGCTGACTGCCTCTACGTCGGTGTTTACGTTGCGTGTCAGGACGCCGGGGCTGCCGCATCCGTGGTATAAAATCAGGGGCGGGGCTAGCTGACGAGGTCCTGCCACTCCGCTTCCGTCATTGTCCGGACCCCGAGTTCCACCGCCTTGCGGGCTTTCGATCCGGCATCGGCGCCGACCACCACGATATCGGTCTTCTTCGATACCGAATCCGTCACTTTGGCACCCAAGGCCTCCGCCCGGGATTTCGCTTCCGGGCGGGTCATGGTTTCCAAAGTTCCCGTGAATACCACGGTTTTCCCGGCAATCGGGCTATCGGCGGCATCCGCCTTCGCGTCGTCCTGGATCGTCAGTTCGGCGGCGAGTTCCTTCAGGGCATCGACGTTGCGGGCCTCGTCGAAGAAATCCGTCAGTTCCTCGGCGATGGTGGGGCCGATGCCGTTGATGCTGCCCAGTTCCAGGCGTTCGTCGGACCCGAGTTGGGTCGCGGCCAGCATCTGTTCCCGCCAGTTGGTGAAACTTCCGTAGTGGCGGGCGAGCAGTTTGGCGTTCGTAGCGCCGATCCGCCTGATGCCGAGGGCGTAAATGAACCGTTCCAACGGCACCGTTTGCCGCGTCCGGATCGCTCGGGACAGATTGGCGGCCGACAGTTTGCCCCAGCCCTCACGCGTTGCGATCTCGGCTTCGCGTTCCGGCAGCTTGAACAGGTCGGCGGGGCCGTGCAGCCAGCCTTCGTTGTAGAATTCCTGGATGGTTTTCTCACCGAGACCGTCGATATCGAAGGCCGGCCGGGAGACGAAGTGAATCAGCCGCTCGACCCGTTGCGCCGGACAGATCAGGCCGCCGGTGCAGCGTTTCACGACCTCACCCGGCGGACGGACGGCGTGGCTGCCGCAGGCGGGGCAGATGTCGGGGAAGACGTAGGGCTTCGAATCTTCCGGGCGGCGATCCAACACGACGGAAACGATCTGCGGGATCACATCGCCGGCGCGTTGCAGCACCACGGTATCGCCGATGCGGATATCCTTGCGGGCGATTTCATCTTCATTGTGCAATGTTGCACGCGCAACGAGAACGCCGCCGACGTTGACGGGTTCGAGTTCGGCGACAGGGGTCAAGGCGCCGGTGCGGCCGACCTGGATACGGATGTCTCGCAGCACGGTCGTTGCCTGTTCCGCCGGAAACTTCCAGGCGGTTGCCCAGCGGGGAGCACGACCGACGAAACCAAGCCGGCGCTGCAAGGCCAGATCGTCGATTTTGTAGACCACGCCATCGATGTCGTAGCCGAGGCCGGACCGAGCGAGACCGATCTGAGCTTGGAATGTTTCGGCGTCGGCCTCGCTGCCTAGTTGTTTTGACAGCGGGTTGACGTCGAAGCCCCAGGCTTTCAGTCGTTGCAGATAATCCCAATGGGTGGCGGCGACCGGTCCGCTGCTTTCGCCCTGGGCATAGGCGAACAGGGACAGCGGCCGGCCGGCGGTGATCGTGGGATCCAATTGGCGAAGGCTGCCGGCAGCGGCGTTGCGGGGATTGGCGAAGATCTTGGCACCGGCCGCGGCCTGCGATTGGTTTAACGCCAGGAAATCCGCTTTGGTCATGAAGACCTCACCGCGAACTTCGATGAAGTTGGGGGCCTCACCGTGCAGTTTGTCGGGCACTGATTTCATGGTGCGAAGGTTGGCGGTGACATCCTCACCTTCCGAGCCGTCGCCGCGGGTGGCGCCGCGAACGAAGTGACCTTGCTCATAGGTCAGGCTGATCGACAGCCCGTCGATCTTGGGTTCGGCAACGAACACCAGCGGTTCGGTGCGGCCGAGGAAACGCTTGGCTCGTGTGCAGAACTCGGCGAATTCGGTGGTGTCGAAAACATTGTCCAGCGACAGCATGGGCACGCGGTGACGGATTTTCGCGAAGCCGGATTCGGGTGCGCCTCCGACGCGATTGGAAGGGGAGTCGGGGCGGATCAGCGCGGGGAAACGGGCTTCGATCGCGGCGTTGCGGCGGCGGAGCGCGTCGTAGTCGGCGTCGGTGATCTCGGGCGCGTCGTGGCTGTGATAGGCGGCGTCGTGATGGGCGATCTCCTGCGCCAGACGCGCCAGTTCCTCGGCGGCTTCCGGTTCGGTCAGGGCTTCGATTTCGGTTTGGTGTTTGGGTTCTAGCATGGCTAACGACGCTTTGCGCGTAGCGGGAAGGGGGACGTCGTAGTCGCGGATGGACGCTTGCGGGGTGGCGATCGCGGGTATGCCGTGTCCCAAAACCGCTTTTCAACACAGAGGAAAAATGAGGACGACAGAGGTACGCAGAGATAAAAGGGGCGTTTGGCGTTGGCATGGGTTGGAAACGGGCGTCCCCGGCTGGCGCGGCGTTGTGGCCATTCGGAGATCGTTTTGAATGCGCTTCGCGCGAGGTGATCGGGCGGGACGGTTGGAACGGTGTCGGACTGAAATCCGGTCCTCATACCAACACCCCCTGCGAGGGCCGCTGCCCACGCAGCAGGTCGTCGGCAGCCGCTCGGGCTGCATCCGAAATGGTTTCACCGGCAAGCATTCGGGCGATTTCCTCGCGGCGATCTTCCGGGGCCAGATGTTCGACGGTGGTTGCGGTGCGGTCTCGGGCGGCGGCCTTTGCCACACGCAGATGGGCGGCTCCACGCGCGGCGACCTGGGGACTGTGTGTCACGACCAGCACTTGAACCCCCTCGGCGACCCGCGCCAGACGTTCACCCACAGCCGCGGCCGTCGCGCCGCCGATGCCGGAATCCACCTCATCGAACACCAGGGTCGGGACGGCGGATCCGGCGGACAACACCACTTTCATCGCCAGCATCAGCCGTGACAACTCCCCGCCCGAGGCAACCCTGGCAAGAGGGCCGGGATCCTGGCCGGGGTTGGTGGCGATCAGGAAACGCACCTGGTCGGTGCCGTTGGGTCCCCAGGCGGTTTCGGGCAGCGCGGCGACCTCGGCGAAGAAACGGGCCTTGTCCAGGCGCAGCGGCGGCAGTTCCCGCGCGACCGCTTTCTGGAGTTTTGCGGCCGCACCGTGACGCGCCGCCGCCAGCGCGTTGGCTGCCGCCAGGTAACGATCGCGGCCGTCCCTGGCCGCTTGTTCCAGTACCGTGATCTCGGCCGCGCCGTTTTCCAGGGCACCAAGCCTGGCGGCCAGGGTGTCCAGCAGGGCCGGCAGGTCTGGGACCGCGACACCATGCTTGCGGGCGGAGGCTCGCAGGGCGAACAGCCGTTCCTCCGACTGTTCCAGCAGCCGGGGATCGACGTCGGCATCGGCGATCAAGCGGGTGAGAAGTGTTTCCGCCTCGGCCAGGGCTTCTTCCGCCCGTTCCAGGGCTGACATCGCCGGGTCGGCGGGATTTCCTCCCACGTCCGGCTGGCCGGATGGCGCCAGGCGCTGCAATGACCGGACCGCGGACCGCAAGGATGCCGCCGGTCCCGCGTTACGCCGGTCGCGCGGGGTCAGTTCGGCGAGGGCCGCGGCGATAGCCTCGGCGCGGCGTTCATTCTGCTGCAGACGCTGGCGTTCGCGCGCCAGGGTTTCTTCCTCGCCGATGCGCGGCGCCAGGGTGGCGAGTTCATCGACCGCGTGGCGCAGCCATTCTTCGTCCCGTTCGGCGGTGGCGATGGCTTCCTTCGCCTTGTCCAGGACCTGAAGCGCATCGCGCCAGACGCGCCATGACTCCGCGGCGGCCGCCCGCAGTGATTCGGGGACACCGAAGGCGTCCAAGAGACCGGCGTGGCTGGCGGGGTCGGCCAGGCTCATCTGCTCGTGCTGGCCCTGCACTTCCACCAGCAGCGCGCCGATCCGGCGCAGCAGGCCGACGCCCACGGGGTGATCGTTGACGAAGGCGCGCGATCTTCCGTCCTTGGTGACGATCCGGCGCAGCACGATTTCATCCTCGGCGGCGAGCCCCTGTTCGTCGAGCACGGCCATGACGGCATGATCGTCGGGCGGGGAAAAGCAGGCGGTGACGCTGGCCTGTTCGGCGGAAACGCGCACCAGACCGGTTTCGGCGCGCGCACCGAGGGCGAGGCCGAGACTGTCGAGCAAAATGGATTTGCCGGCGCCGGTTTCGCCGGTCAGCACGGTCAGGCCTCGGTCGAAGGCCAGATCCAGGCGCTCGATCAGCACGACATCGCGAATCGACAACGCGGTCAGCACGCCGCGTCGCTCACACTTCTTAACAAATGGCGGTCAGAACACCGCATGCCAGGCACGGGAGAAGAAGCCGCGCGGCGGAGGCTCATCGGCCGGTGCCCCCTGGCCGGACGCATGCGCCACGCCATCGTCCACGAGCTGGCGATAGCTGTCGCTGTACCACTCGCTGCCGGGATAGTTGTATCCGAGCACCGCGGCGGTCTTGCGGGCCTGATCCTTCAGGCCGAGGGAAAGGTAGATCTCGGTCAAACGAGCCAACGCCTCAGGCACATGGTTGGTGGTCTGGAAATCGTCGACCACGCGCTGGTAGCGGCCGATCGCGGCCTCATACAGATGCTGTTTCTGGTAGAACCGGCCGACTTCCATTTCCTTGCCGGCCAGATGGTCGACGCACAAATCGATTTTCAGCTTGGCGTCGCGGGCGTAGGCGGAATCGGGAAACCGGTTCACCACCTCCCGCAGCGCATTCATCGCCTGTTCGGTGCCTTTCTGGTCACGCTCGATATCGGCGATCTGTTCATAATAGCAGAGCGCGCGCAGATAGTAGGCATAGGCGACGTCGCGATGCGCCGGGTGCAACTGGATGAAGCGGTCGAGTGTGCCGATCGCATCGGTGTATTTATTCTGCAGATACGCCGAATAACCCGACATTAGCTGAGCGTTCACCGCCCAGGGCGAATAGGGGTAGTTCTGCTCCACCGCGTTGAACTGGTCGTCGGCGGTGGAGAACCGGCGCGCGTTCAGCGCATCCACGCCGTTGTTGTAAAGCTGGTCGACCGGGGCGTTTGCCATCGCCGACGCGGCGGTCTTGCTGTCCGACGAACCGCAACCGGACAATAGCGGCAGAAGCAGCGCCGTCCCGAGGAACAGCGATCCCGAAAAGCGCCGGAAGGAGGTGGAATGCATGGGGCGACTCTTGTTCATCGCGGGGCTTATACCATGCCATCGCGATCCGCGAATACCGGGGTTTAATAAGGCGCCCGGCGGGTTGGACCGATCAGGCCGCGGCGACGAGCGGGTCGGCGGCGATCAACCGCCAGGCGCCGGGCGCGGCGAACAATGCCCGTAGCAGGCGGTTGTTGAGACCGTGGCCGGTGCGGTGCGCCACGAAGCGCCCGTGCAGCCTGGCGCCGGCCAGCGCCAGATCGCCCACCGCGTCGACCAGTTTGTGACTGGCGAATTCGTTATCCATGCGCAGGCCACCGGGATTGAGGACCTTGGCGCCGTCGACGACGATGGCATTATCGAGGCTGCCACCGCGGGCGAGGCCAGCGGCTTGCAACTGTTCGACGTCCTCGGCATGGGCAAAGGTGCGAGCCGCGGCCACCTGGTGGCGGAAGTTGTCCGGCGTCAGGCGCAGGGACGCGGATTGGCGGCCGATCGCGCTGGCGG
Source organism: Rhodopila sp. (assembly GCA_036272115.1). Lineage (GTDB taxonomy): Bacteria > Pseudomonadota > Alphaproteobacteria > Acetobacterales > Acetobacteraceae > Rhodopila. Next base: position 6,924 of record DATAZJ010000211.1, read on the forward strand.
CGAAATCGATGGACAGATCGAGTTCCAGCACCGGGCTGGTGGCGCGCGGCATCGGCCCCAGCGGCCGCAGCTCGGCCCAGGCCTGACCGGCGGTAACGCGAATGGTGCGGCACACTTCAGCGACCCGAGCCGCTGCATCGAGTTCCACGGAGCCGGCGCAATCGAGCAGGAACAGGAAGGGGGCGGCGGACCCGTCCAAAATCGGAATTTCCGGGCCGTCCACCTCGATAAGGGCGTTGTCGATGGACAGGGCGGAGAGGGCGGCCATCAGATGCTCCACCGTGCCGACGCGGGCGGCGGACATGACGGGATCGGCCAGCACGGTGCACAGGCGCGTATCGGCGACATTGTCGAAGGTCGCGGCGATGTCGCGATGCAGGTCGGTGCGCCGGAAAACAATCCCGTGATCGGCGGCTGCGGGACGGATGGTGAGGCTGACCCTGCGGCCGGAATGGACGCCGATGCCGACGCAATCGATCGCCGCCTTCAGGGTACGTTGCCGCCACCCCGGAAAGCTGCCGGATTGGGCGAGCGACAGGTGGGCCAGACCATCCATCAAGAGCATCCCATATGGTGGCAGCAGAATCACCAACACCTGAACGCTGGTTAACCCGTTCCGTTGACGGCGCCGAGTCAATGATTGTTGCCCGGTGTTACGCACCAAGCTGTTGCATTTATTGTTTTTGTTGCACTGCGTTACGTGGATGTCCTGGTCTCGTGTGCAGGACGGGACTCGGCGCACGTTCTCTGGCCTCGCACCGAATCCCGACGATGGGCAGGGCCTGGTGTCCCGAATCTGAAGTTCGCCACAGTGGGCGAATCTCAGATTCGAAACACTATCTCTTTGTTTTCAGTGACCTGCTGGCCCCAGAAGGCCGCCGCAAGATGCGACGAACTTCTGGGGCAGGACACTAGTGAATCTCGCCCGATTTCCGCAGTGCTTCCCGCAGCTTGGCGGGCGTGAAGCCAGGCGCCTTGCAGACTTCCAGGATCACCGCCTCGCGGCGGGAGACCAGATCGATCGCCGCCGGCAATTTACGCACCGCATCGGCCGGGACCACGACCGCGCCGTGGAAATCGGCGTGGATCACGTCGTCATGGGCCACATGCATGCCGAAAATATTCACCGGCTTGCCGAAATCCACCATGTGGACGTGGGCATGGCTGGGTCCGACCCGTCCGCCGATCATCTGGAAGCCCGGCGCCCACATATCGAGGTCGCGGAACGACCCGTTGGTGACACAACCGATCGAGCCCAGCGCCTTGTGGATGGTCGACTGGACCTCGCCCCAATAGGCGCCGAAACCGAGCCGCCCATCGATGTCCTGCAGCACCGCGATGGTCGGCAGGTCGACACGAGCGACGTAGTCATACCAGTCGGCTCGGTCGGCGACCTTGGACCGCGGCGGCTCCGTCGCGCGTATCATGCCGACGCGCGCGAGGCCGACGATCGGCTTGGCTTTGGGGTCGATGCATACCATCGGCTCGACCGTGAAGCCGAAGGCGCGGCGTTCCGGCACGACGATCTCCAGACCGTTGCAGATGGTGGGGGTGTCCCATTGGGCGAGGACGTCGAGATCGGCCTGGGTGAAGGGGCGTTCGGCCATGGTGGTGGTTTCCTCCTGGTGATCGTGCGGCTTGGATACTCGCCCGCGCCGCAGGTTTGCGGCAAGATGGGGTCATGACATTCATTGCGACCGGTGGCAAAGCCATCTACGGCGCGCCGCTGGGCATCCTGATGCTGGAGGCGCGGTTTCCCCGGATTCCGGGGGATATGGGAAACGCGGGGACGTGGCCGTTCCCGGTGCTTTACCGCGTGGTGAAGGGGGCGAGTCCCGAACGGGTGGTGCTGTGCGGGGCGGCGGGGCTGCTGCCGGATTTTCTGGCGGCGGCGGCGGAGCTGGTGTCGCTGGGGGCGGAGGCGATCACCACGAACTGCGGGTTTCTGTCGCTGTTCCAGCGGGAGTTGGCGGCGCATGTGCGGGTGCCGGTGGCGACGAGTTCGCTGATGCAGGTGCCGTGGGTGCAGGCGATGTTGCCGCCGGGACAACGGGTGGGGGTGATCACGGTTTCGGCCGGGTCACTGACCGCGGCGCATCTGGCGGCGGCGGGGGTGCCGGCGGATACGCCCGTGGTGGGGACCGAGGGTGGGGTGGAGTTCTTCCGGGTGCTGATCCTGGGGGAGGCGGAGGATATGGATGTCGGGTTGGCGGCACGGGATATATTGGAAGCGGGGCAGCGGTTGATGGCGGCGCATCCGGATGTTGGGGCGGTGGTGTTGGAGTGTACGAATATGCCGCCTTATGCGCACGCGCTGCGAGCGGCTTTGGGGGTGCCGGTGTTCGATGTGTATTCGTTGGTGACGTGGCTGCATGCGGGGTTGCGGCCGCGGGATTTTGGGGTGGGGTGAGACTGGTTGATGCGGCCGCGCCGCTCAATGCGTGGTTTTCGGGGCTGTCCGCCGTCCAAAGCGGCGGCGGACATAGTCACCCATGCCCTGGCGAGCGGCCCGTGCGATGGGATCGGCAGACAGCAGCCAGCGCGCGAAGCTTGGCCAACCCTTGATCTTGACCCCAGTGTTAAGCGCTTGATTGCGTAGGGTCCAAATGACTGATCGAGCAACGCGGAAAAACTCGATAACGCCCGGTGCATGCTTCTCCGCAAGCAGGAAATTGTTTCTGACCTGGTAATAAGTCTTGGCGTCGGTAATCACGCCGCCGAAGCTGGCCGACTCCTTATGCAGGATACGGGCACGCCATGCACAAAAGCTGCGAATATTCAGCGCCCTTGCGCGGCAATAATAATCTGTCTCCTCAAGCTGCAAAAAAAACCGCTCATCGAGCATGCCTACGCTTTTCAGCACACTTGCCGGCAACAGCAGGCAGGCGCCATAGGCCCAGTTCATTTCGACAATGCCGGCTGTCGCTTCGAGGTCCCGAAGCGGCTCAAACGAAGCGGGCAGCGGCACAGGATAAACCTGCCATCTGGTCGGGTCTTCGAAATATGCAATTGCAGGCTCAAGCAAACAAGGTTGCCCGAGGACCGCATCAGCAGCCAACAACTCCTCGATCGCCGTCGGGTCCAGCACAGTGTCGTTATTCAGGAGGCAAACGTAACCAAAACCCCGTTCGAGAGCCTGCCGGATACCGACATTGTTTCCGCCTGCCCATCCGAGGTTGTCCGGCAGCGCGATCACTTCCACCTCCGGAAAGCGGCTGGCTATCAGGCTGAGGTCGTCGGCCTTGGAACCGTTGTCAATCACCTGCACCACGATATTTCGGCTCGTCTGGCCACGCAGGCTCTCCAAGCACTCAAGCGTGTCCTCAATTCCGTTGAAGTTCAGGACGACGACCAGCACTTGCGAGGCCGCCTGGGAGGCATCCAAGGACACTCCTTGGTTATAGGTCATGACCTACCGGAACGGAACGCGATGCGTTCTATGATCGAAAGGGCATCCGCCTCTGCCCCAGCCGGCCGGCCCGCGGCGAACCACAGGCCAGTCACCGATACGATGTAAAGGACCGCACCCAAACCAACAGCCCGGGCAAGATTGATGCTGAGTTCGGCGTTACTTCCGTCCCAATCGGTCCAACCGAGGCCTGCCCAGGCAAGTACCGCCGCCATTAAAGCCACGGCAGCGACCGGTCGGATCACGCCTGCAAGGATCGTCCTGACGCGGACACGCAGCCGGCGCATTCCGGTGACCAGGTAGACTGATTCCTGGTAGACACTCATGATCGCGGCGGCAAAAGCTCCACCCAGGAGGCCATAATGCGGGATCAGGACAAGAAGAAGCAGAATCCGAAGCACCATTCCGGTCGCCGACATCCATATAATGGTCTTCAGCCACGCATGCGCTGAAAACAGCGCCTCGCTGACTGCACTGAACAAACTGACCATCGCGGAAACGCCAAGCACCTGCACCAGGGGTACCGCGGCCAGCCATGCTGTCCCAAAAGCGAGCTTTATGACCGGATACGCAACAAGCGAAAGCCCCACGGTCAAGGGGAATGTTATCAGGGCGAGTAACGACAGGACGCGCAGCAACGTCTCTGACCCGTCGTTACCTTCTCGCCGTTCGGCCACAAATCCCGAAAACAGAGCTCGGCACAGCGGCGAGACGATTTCGCTGCTTGGCAGCGCCGCGATCTCGCCG
>DATAZJ010000212.1:0-3577 GCA_036272115.1 Rhodopila sp.
GACTTCGGTGGGTTGGTCGAGTTCGGCGAGGTGGCCGGCGGCGGGGACGATGCGGGTGGTGGTTGGGCCGGCGATGCCTTTGGCGAAGGTTTCGGCGTAGGCGCGGGGCATGATCTTGTCGTGTTCGCCCCATAGCAGAAGCGTGGGGGCCTTGATCAGGCGCAGGCGTTTTTCCAGGCGGGTATTGCCGAGCGGCCAGAAGATGCGGGCGGCGGCTTCGTTGGATCGGACTTGCTCGATGGGCCATTCGACGGAGTTTTCGCCGACGGGAGGGGCTTTGAGGGCCTTCCAGATCTCGGGGTCGGCGCACATCAGGCCGGGGACGGCGTCGCCGCGCTGGGCCCAGGGGTCGGTTGGCGGGTTGTTGACGTCGAACAGGCCGAACGGGGCGATCAGGGCGAGTTTGCCGACGCTGGCGGGCCAGAGGGCGGCGATTTCGGCGGCCAGGGAGGCACCGACGGAGCTGCCGGCGAGGTCGGCGCCGGCGAGGTCGGCCCGGTCGAGGATTTCTCGTGTTGCGAGCAGCCAGTCGAGGTGGGAGTCGAGGACGGTGTGGCCTCGGTCGCCGCCGGGGAAGCCGGGCAGGGAAGGCACGATCACGGTGCGGGTCCTGGCGAGTTCGTCCAGGAAGGGGATCCAACGCGGTAGGCCGCCGAAGCCGGCTAGGAAGCCGATTTTCGGGCCGGCGCCTTTGCGCCAGATGCGCGTGGAGAAGCCGTTGACCTCGATGGTCGTCGTTTCGGGGTCAGTCATATTTTGCTCCTTGGCACGTTTCGCTCCTTGGCACGTTTCGCTCCGTTGTCATTAGGGGCACCGGTGTTGGGTCGTTGCAAGTACAGGCGTGGATGGCGGGCCTGCGCCCGCCATGACGTTGATTGGGCCTGCGCCCGCCATGACGGTGAACGGGCCTGCGGCTGCCATGACGACGAAGGCAAGTGCCGCCGCCGCGTGTTATTCGGCGGCGAGGCCGGGGGTGTAGGCGGGGACCTCGGCGCGCTGGCTGGTGTCCATCGGGTTGGGCCACCAATGGTCGGTCCAGCTGGCGTGGACGTCCTTCAGTTTCGGCATCACCTGTTCGGCGAACAGCTTGGTGTTGTAGCGGGTCAGGTCCTTGCTCATGTTGCCGTATTGCAGCAGCAGCATCAGGTGGCCGACGTTCAGTTGGGTGGCGACTTCGCGCAGTTGTTCGGCGACCTCGTCGGGGGAGCCGATGATGACGTAGCCGTTCTCGACGATCTTATCCATCTCGCGGGCGACGGCAGCGAAACGTTCGCCGGTGGATTTGCCGCGGACGCCGGAATCGGCGGCCTGCCTGATCTGGCTTTGGATGCCGGCGCGCTGGCTGCCTTCGCTGGTGTAGCCGGGCGGGGTGGCCCATTTCGGATCGACGTGCAGGCAGCGGCCGTAGAAGTATTCGGCCGCCTCGCTGTAGAGATCGAAGGCCTGCTGGCGGGATTCGGCGACGCCGACGAATTGCAGGAAGCCGGCCTGGTACGGGTTGCGGTCCTTGCCTAGCCGGTCCATTTCGGTCCAGAAACCGTCCATGGTGGCTCGGCCGGCCTTGTAGCCGTAATAGGAGAGGTAGCAGTAGACGTAGTTCATCTCGGCGCACCAGCGCCAGGTCTCCACCGATCCGCCGCCGGGCACCCAGATCGGCGGGTGCGGGTGCTGCACCGGGCGCGGCCAGATGTTGACGTAGCGTTGCTGGTTGAAGCGGCCGTTGAAGGCGAAGGTGTCTTTCTCGGTCCAGGCGCGGACGACGAGGTCGTGCGCTTCATGGTAGCGGTCGCGCAACTGGCTGGGATTTGTGCCGTAGGCGTAACAGGTGTCCATCGGCGTGCCGACAGGAAAGCCGGCGATCAGGCGGCCGCCGGAGATGCAGTCGATCATGGCGAATTCTTCCGCCACGCGGGTGGGCGGGTTGTACAGCGCCAGGGAGTTGCCCATCACGCAGATCGCGGTGTCCTTGGTGCGGCGCGCGAGCGAGGAGGCGATCAGGTTTGGTGAGGGCATCAGGCCGTAGCCGTTGGAGTGGTGCTCATTCACGCAGACGGCGTCGAAGCCGACCTCGGCGGCGTATTCGAGTTCGTCCATGAAGTCGTTGTACATTAGGTGGGCGCGCTTGGGGTCGAACAGCGTGGAGTGGATGTCCACCCAGACCGACGGATTGGCGTCGCGGAAGTCCTCCGGCAGTTCCGTGTAGGGCATCAGATGGAACCACATCAGCTTCATTGGGCGACCTCCGGGTTAGGCTACCGGTGAGTATTGCTGGGGGCTGGTGGGTATGTCAATTTGGGAGGTTCAAGGTGGTGGAGACTGGGCGGTTAGGCCTGGATGATTGTGAGAATGCGCATTTGCATTGATTGATTTATAACTCTCCGCTATATTTTCTATGATGCAGATGGTTCGCTACACCACCGAGGCTCTGCGGGACCTGAAGCGGTATGGCAACATGACAGCGCGGGTCAGGCGAGCGGTCGAAGAATACGCGGCAGATCCGATGGCCCATGCGAACAATGTAACAAGACTGATGGGGTCGTCTTCAAGCCGGATGCGGGTCGGCGACTACCGCGTGATCTTTGTCGAGACCGAGACCGAATTATCGGTCGTCAGAATTGGACCGCGCGGCAGCGTTTATGACGAAGGGACGTAGACCATGACCATTCAGACCACGATCTCACCCGACGGACAGCGCCTCGTGACGATGAGCGTTGAAGACTATCAGGATCTGATCGATGCGCGCGATGCCGAGGCCGCCATGCGCGCCGTCGCGGCCGGCACGCTGCAAACGCTGGCTGGTGCCGATGTCGACGCCTACCTCGCGGCGGCCACGCCGTTGGCGTTCTGGCGCAAGCATCGCGGGTTTACGCAAGCGGACATGGCGCGGGAAGTTGGCGTGTCCCAGCCCTATCTGGCGCAACTGGAGAACGGTCAAAGAGAGGGTTCCGTGTCGGTCTATCAACGGATCGCCAGGCGGTTGGGACTCAGTGTGGACGAGCTGCTGCCGGATGTGGATGATTCGGCCCTAGCCGATCGTGGGTGACGCCCTCAGGAGGGCGTTGGCCGGTGCGCGATGCAAGTTACCGTAACACAGCCGCAACGGGCCAGGCCGCGCGAAAGGGGCGCACTGTCATCGTGTGGTTCCCGGCGGGTTTGCGCCGGCGGGCACGGCGTTGCGGCAGCGCGGTCATACTGTATGGTTCCGGGGGGCCGAGGGGGACATCACAGTGCGCTTCAGATGCGTGGCGTCGTTGGTCGTCGTAGGGCTGATGCTCGCGGCGGCGCCGGTTGCACGGGCGGAGACACCCCGAACTACCAGGGTCCAGGCAGCTCTCGAGGCATGGCTGGTCGAACGGGCGTCGGCCGAGAAGGTGACGGGTATCGCCGCCTATATCAGCTTCGGGGATCCCGGTCCGGCCATCGAGGCGTTTGCCGGCAAAGTTGGCAGCGGATCGCAGGCGGCGCTGGTCCGCCAGGACACGTTGTTTCAGATGGGCAGCACGTCGAAGTCGTTCACGGCGGCCTTGATCCTGAAGCTGGAGGCCGCGGGCAAGCTGTCTATCGATGACAAGCTAGG
>DATAZJ010000213.1:0-1709 GCA_036272115.1 Rhodopila sp.
TCGGAAGGCGGCTTCCAGTGGGGGCACGCCGCGTTCGATGTAGCGGACGACGTTCTCGATCATGACGATGGCGTCGTCGACGACGAAGCCGGTGGCGACGGTCAGTGCCATGAGGGAAAGATTATCCAGGCCGAAACCCAGAATTTGCATGATGCCGAAGGTGCCGACCAGCGATAGCGGCAGGGCGACGGCGGGGATGAATGTGGCCCTGGCGCTGCGCAGGAAGACGAAGATCACCAGGACGACCAGGGCGACGGACATGATCAGGGTGTACTGGACGTCGGCGACCGAGGCCTTGATCGTCTCGGTGCGGTCGGTCACCACGGCGATATGGATGGCCGACGGAATGGCCTTGCGCAGCCTCGGCAGCGCTTCCTTGATGGCCTGGACGGTCTGCACGATGTTGGCGCCGGGCTGGCGCTGGATGTCCAGCACCACCGCCGGCGTGCCGTCGTACAGGGCGGCGACGCGGTCGTTCTCGACGCCGCCGATCACGCTGCCGACGGCGGACAGGCGCACCGGGGCGCCGTTGCGCCAGGCGATCACCAGGTTCCGATAGGCGGCGGCGTCGACAAGCTGATCGTTGGCGCCCAGGGCGAAGGCGAGCCTGGGTCCGTCGAAGCCGCCTTTGGCGCCGTTGACGTTGGCGGCGGCGACGGCGGTGCGGACGTCCTCCATCGCCAGGCCGTAAGCGGCCAGCCTCGCGGGATCGACCCGCACGCGCACGGCGGGGCGCATGTTGCCTTGGACGGTGACCCGCCCTACCCCGTCAATTTCGGACAGTTTCGGCTGTAGTAGGGTGTCGGCGGCGTCGCTGACCGCGTCGATCGGCACGCCGTCGGAGGTCAGCGCCAGGGTCAGGATGGGCGCGTCGGCGGGGTTTACCTTCGAGTAGGTCGGCGGATACGGCAGGTTCAGCGGCAATGTTCCTGCGGCGGCGTTGATCGCCGCCTGCACGTCCTGGGCGGCGGAATCCATCGACCGGTTCAGGTCGAATTGCAGGGTGATCTGGCTGGTGCCCTCGGCACTTTGGGAGGTCATCAGCAGCAGGCCGGGGATTTGGCCGAACTGGCGTTCGAGGGAGGCGGTGATCAGCGTCTCGGTGGTTTCGGGACTGGCGCCGGGCAGTTGGGTGACGACCTGGATGGTGGGGAAGTCGACCTCCGGCAGTGCGGAGACGGGCAGCGAGCGGTAGCCCAGGGCGCCGGACAGCAGGATGCCGATCGCCAGCAGCCAGGTGGCGATCGGCCTTGCGATGAAAGGCGCCGAGATGTTCATCGGTGGGACTCTTGGAGCGGCGGGGGGTTGGCCCGCCTTCGACCGCGGACTTTACGGTTAACCGGATGCCGATCCAAGCGGTGTCGCCGTTTGGCAGCAGGGCGATCGCGTTTGAACTGTCGCGTTCGGAGGTTGGCCGGCAAGGCGGCTTCTGCCGGAGGACATGATGTGTTCGATCGGACTGAATTTTAACGCAAATGGACGCGGATATCCGCAGATGCACGCAAATCGACCTTGCTCCGGTCTCGGGGACGGGGGTCGCATGGCGGGTTGGGTTCGGCTGACTTCTTATACCAACCGGCGTGGCTCTTATAGCGTTGTTCGTTGATATGCTCCGGTTCCCATCGCGCCAGCCAGCCATCGGCCTGGCTCGTTGGCGTGTGCGAATGCCTCGAGAGTTCTACGCCAACCGAGGTAGTGAGGCAGGTTCT
>DATAZJ010000214.1:0-2615 GCA_036272115.1 Rhodopila sp.
AATCAAATTGAACAGAAGCAAACAGAGGAAACAGAGGGGCAAAAAAGCCGCAAGCCCGACTCTGTTATCTCTGTTTGCTCCTGTTCAAAACGTCGTTTGTCGCCCCGGCAAGTAGCGTTCCTTTGGTAGTTCGGCTCGACGCCCGCACCCGAGATTCTGATTGCTGAACGAGCCATGCTTGACACGCCGGTGTCTGAGCGTCAGCGAAGGCCCGGATTTTTTGCGCGTTTGCAAGACGATCCGGGTGTTCGCGAATACGCTCAGACACCGGCATGTTTCACGTAATCGTGGACCGCAATTGGTCAAAAAATCGGCAAGTCCGCCTGGATCAGTGCGGGTTTGTCCTGGCCGCGATCTTTGAGGCGGATTTTGTAGGTGGAGATGGTGACACCGGGGGAATCGCGGAGTTCGCCGTTGTCGAGGCGGAAGGCCCAGGAGTGCCAGGGGCAGACGGCGCAGCCGGCTTCGACGTGGCCGCCGGAGAGGTTGCCACCGGCGTGGGGGCAGTAGTTGTCGATGGCGTAGACCTTGCCGACGTTGAGAAAGATCGCCAGGTGGAAGCCGCCGATCTCGACGTACTTTCCCTTGCCCTCTTCCAACTCGTCGAAATCACACAAAGAAGTCCACGCCATGTCGGCACTCAACATCACTTATTGACTTCCGGCGGCGCTGGCGCGGGAGCCGGGTCCGGCGGCGTTGCCGGCGCGGCACCGGGGTCTGGCGCGGGAGCGGGCGGCGCGGCACCCGGATCGGGCGCAGGGGCCGGCGGAGCAGCGCCTGGGTCGGGCGCGGGTGGCACCGCGCCCGGATCGGCGGGCGCCCCGGGAGCGGGCGGCGTCGCACCGGGGTCCGGTGCAGGTGCCGGTGGTACCGCGCCTGGGTCGGCGGGTGGAGTTGCCGGCGGCGTGCCCGGCTCAGCGGGCGTGGCTGGAGTTGCGGGTTCCGCAGGTGGAGTTGCTGGCGGCGTGCCGGGTTCGGCAGGCGGAATTGCCGGAGGAGTGCGTGGTTCGGCAGGAGGAGTTGCTGGCGGTGTGCCCGGTTCCGCAGGTGGAGTTGCCGGCGGCGTGCCTGGTTCCACAGGCGGAGTCGCCGGCGGCGCGCCCGGTTCAGCGGGCGGTGTTGCTGGCGGTGTGTCGGGTTCGGCAGGTGGAGTCGCCGGCGGCGTGCCCGGTTCAGCGGTCGGTGTTGCTGGTGGCGTTGCCGATGGTTCGGTCGCGGGCGTGGCCGGGGCGGCTGGCTCGGCGGTGGGTTGCGTTGTTGGCGCGGCCGCGGGTGGCTCCGCGGGGGCGGGCGGGTTAGCTGTTGGGTCGGCGACCTTTGCGGCCAGGGCGGCCGCCAATGTCTTTACGATGCCGGCGGCCTGCTGCACCGCTTCGGCGGCCACCACCGGGTGCGCCGAGCCGGGGGCGTCGTCCAGCGCGGTAATTTTCGACTTAAGCTGGTTCAGCGGCTCGGTGACATTGGCATCGTGATAGAGACTGCCGGCCGACACCTCGACGAGCGCGTTGTAGGTGGCCAGTAGCCCGTTATCGATGATCGGGTCGACCGTCATTCCGGTCGCATTGCCCGCCAGCCGGATGCGCGTTAACTGCACGTCGCTGAGCTGATGCTCGAACGGGCCCGCGGTGTCGGTACCCGACAACAGATAGAGCACCTGAGTGAGCTGCGCGAAGACGCGCTGGAAGAGCTGGCGGTTCTCGTACTCGTTATCACCGGGAAGCTTGTTGGCCAGGGCGGAGAACTCCTGCGCCTGATCGGTGAGGGCGCCGGAGCGGGTCCAGATGGATTGGTTGTAGGCCGGCGGAGGCGCCAGGCTGGCAGAATCGGCGGACATCGACGACGGCTGGGCGCAGCCGGCCGCGAGCAGGGCGCATAGCCCCGCGACAGCCGTCAGGCCGCCGATCCGTCCCCAACGCACACGCTGATCAGTCATGAAAGCTCCGCAATCGCCAGGATCGAATTCCGCCACCATCATTGCGGAAGTTCCGCAATCTTAACCGGTCTTCGCTCCCGAGCACTCACAACGGCCGCTTCCAGCACAAGCTGGGTCTTGTAGCCGTCTTCAAAATCGGGCAGCGGAACGGTCGGCTGCTTGCCCCCCAGGGCATACATCATGTCGGCAACCTGATTGATAAACCCGTGCTCGTACCCAATCACATGCGCATCCGGCCACCAGGCGCTTGCATACGGATGATCCGGGGCATGCGTCACCATGATCTTCGTCCAACCCTGCTGCTTGCGCGGGAGCGTGGCATCGTAAAATTCCAGCCAGCTCATGTCCTCGAAGTTGAAACGGATCGCCCCTTTTTCGCCGTTGATCTCGATGCCGTTGCGGTTCTGGTTGCCGGTGGCGAAGCGGGTCGATTCAAAGCTGGCCAACGCCCCGCCGGCCATGCGGGCGATGAAGAGGTTGGCGTCGTCAACGTCCACCTTCCCCTTCTTACCCGCCCCACCGGCCGCGCCCCCGGCAATCCCACCGGCCGAGGCCTGGGTGATGATTTCGCGTTCCTTGACGAACGTCTCACTGGTCGAGCCGATGACTTCGTCGATCTCGTCGCCGGTAATGAATCGGGCCATGTCAATGATGTGCGCGCCCAGATCGCCGAGCGATCCCG
>DATAZJ010000215.1:0-21227 GCA_036272115.1 Rhodopila sp.
GGCGGCACCGGACGAGCTCGCGGCCGCCATCCTGTTCCTGACCTCCGCCGAATCGTCTTTCGTCACCGGGATCGCGCTGCCGGTCGATGGCGGCCGGACGTTTCACTGACCGGAGCGGCGGTCAGTACCACCTGAAGTCGCGCGGAACCATGATCCATGCCGTGATCAATATGGAGATCAGGACGAAAACGCCGAATCCGAGCCATATGAAAATGATCAGCAGCCGGGACCTTTCATCGCTCTCCGATGCCCAAAGTTCGATGGCCCTGAAAATTCGCCGCATCCTGATACCGAACCCACAAATTGGAGTGGCTTTCCCATACGGCGGCACACCCGACATGAAAAGCCGTCGTGTGGTACCCAGCTTTGCCGTTCCGTGAAAATCGTCCCTCACGCTCGGCTCATGGGTCCTTGCCGCTTGGCCTCCTCAGCAGCGCGGTACAGATACCATGTGGCCAGGGACCGGTGCGGTGCCCAGGCGGCGCCCAGTTCCGTCAGCGCTTTCGGCTTGGGCTGGACGTCGAGTCCGTGCAGCACGCGGTAGCCTTCGCGCACGCCGAAATCGTCCACCGGCAGCACATCGGGCCGTCCGAGGGTGAAGATAAGCAGCATCTCCACCGTCCAGCGGCCCACGCCGCGAATCGAGGTCAGGCGCTCGATCAGTGCCTCGTCGGTCAGGCGATGTGACTGGCGGCGCGTGGGAACGGTCCCGTCCAGTGTCTTGGCGCAGATGTCGCGGATCGCCGCGATTTTGCCGCCGGAGAAGCCGCAGCCGCGCAAGGCGGTTTCCGCGGTGGCCATGACCGCGTCGGGCGGCGGGAAGTCGCCGGCCGGGAACAGCGCCGAGAAGCGCCCCAGGATCGCCTCCGCCGCGCGTCCGTGCAACTGCTGATGCGCGATGGCGCGGATCAGGGCTTCATACGGGCTGCGTTGGCGCTGGATGTCCAGCCGGGGCCGTCCGACCCGTCCGATCAACGCGGCGAACCGCGTGTCCCTGCTGAGGTGCCGCACGCCTTCCATCCCCATATTCCTTTCGGTTCCCGTGATCGCGTTAACATGCCTATCGAAACATGCCTGACGTCGCCAGCCTCTTGTCTTGCTTTCATACAGCCCCCTAATGGATTACAAGGGACACGTCCCGACGGGAGGACTCTGTGTATAGACATCACCATTGGCTGGATGAGGATGCCGAAGACAAGATCGCCCAACGTCAAACCGAGGGCCTTGTGGGCATCGTGATCGTCTTGCTGCTGCTGGTGGGTGGCCTGTTTCTGGTCCAGCAGTTGCGCAATGCCTCGATGCTGCAGGACTGCCTCATGTCCGGCCACCGTGATTGCGATGTCATGGTGACTGGATCGCATTGACGATCATCGTATCGCGCGCAAACCTCTCGGTGAGAGGGTATGCAGCATGATGATCCGTTTCGATGAAAAAATTGTCGCCGTCACCGGGGCCGGCCACGGTTTCGGCCGCGAGATCGCGCGCAGCTTCGCACGTCTCGGCGCACAGGTGTTTGCCACCGATCTGGGCGGTGATGCCTTGGCCGAGACGGCTTCGACGGGCGGGATCACGGTGCGGGCGGTGGATTTGCGGGATCGGAGTGCCGGCGCTGCCTGGATCGCGGCGGTGGAAACCCAGACCGGGCGGGCGATCGATGTTCTGGTGAACAATGCCGGCGGCGTTGCGGGGCAGGGGCCGGTGCCGCTGGAAGACGTCTCCGATCAGGACTGGAACACGATTTTCGACATCAACGTGAACGCGGCGTTCACCCTTTGCCGAGCGGCGGCGCCCGGCATGAAGCGGGCGGCCGCCGGACGGATCATCAACATCAGCTCCGGCGCCGGATTGCAGCCTTCGCTGACCGGCATCCAGGCGTATTGCAGCGCGAAGCACGCCGTCGTGGGACTGACGCGGCAGTTGGCGCACGAGTTGGGGCCGTTTGGGATCACGGTGAACTCGGTGGCGCCGGGGTTCATCCGGACCAATACGGCGACCGAGGCGCAATGGGACAGCTATGGTCCGGACGGGCAGGCCGCGCTGGTGGAGCGGATTGCGATGAAGCGACTGGGATCGGCCGCGGATATCGCCAACGCGGTGGTGTTTTTCGCCTCCGATCTTGCCGGTTTCGTCAACGGCCAGGTGCTGCAGGTCGACGGCGGGCGCTGAGGCCGGAATCGCGCTTCTCGCCGAAACCGCTATGCTTGACCCGAACAAGCGGGGAGCACGCATAATGGCCACGATCCAGGCAAAATCCGTCAGGCGGCGGGAAGACGTCCGGCTGTTGACCGGCCAAGGCAATTACGCCGCCGACGCCGCGCCGGGCGGTATGGCGGTCGCGGTGTTTCTGCGATCTCCCTATGCCCATGCGCGCATCGAATGCATCGACGCCGCCCCGGCGCGGGATGTCCCGGGTGTCATTGCCGTTTATACCGAAGCCGATCTGACAGACGTCGCGCCCATTCCGGGCGGCATCGGGTTCCCCCGTCCCGATGGTGGACCGGCGCCGAAGACCGACCGGAAACTGCTCGCGGCAGACCGTGTGCGCTTCGTCGGCGAACCGGTGGCGGTGGTGATCGCCGAGTCGCGGGCGGCGGGGCTGGAGGCGGCGGAGGCGATCGTCGTGGAATACGCGGCGCTGCCGGTCGTCACCGAACCGGTGGCGGCGATGCAGCCGGGGGCGACCCCGGTGTGGGACGACGTGCCGGACAATATCGGCTTTCTCTGGAAGCGTGGCGATGCGGATGGTGCCGATGCCGCCTTGTCGGGTTCGGCGCATGTGACGACGTTGGATTTCACCGTGTCGCGTGTCACCGCCAACTCGATGGAGCCGCGCGGCGTCTGGGCGTGCATCGCCGGCGACGGACGGATCGAGGTGCATGCGTCGCATCAGTCGCCGTTTGCCCTGCGCAACGGCATGGCCAGTGGGAATTTCCAAATTCCGGCCACGGATATCCGTGTCGTGCCGGGCGATGTCGGCGGGTCTTTCGGGATGAAATCCGGGGTTCATCTGGAATCGGTGCTGGTGGCATGGGCGGCGCGCCGTCTGGGGCGCCCGGTGCGCTGGATTGCAGACCGGACCGAGGGTTTTCTCACCGATGAGCAAGCCCGGGAAATGCGGGTCAGTGCCTCGCTCGGGCTGGATGCGGCGGGCGAATTTACCGCGTTGAAGCTGCGCTGGGATGTCAATCTGGGGGCATACGTGTCCGGCCGGTCGGGCTGGGGCGTCGGCAATATCGGCGGGATCGCCGGGGTGTACCGGATTCCGTTCATCGCCGCGCAGGTGTGCGGCGTGCTGACCCATACCGTGCCGACGGCGGCGTATCGCGGGGCCGGGCGGCCGGAGGCGACCTATGCTATCGAGCGGCTGATCGATGTGGCCGCCCGTGAACTGGGGATCAGCCCTTACGAACTGCGCCGCCGCAATCTGATCCCGCCCGAGGCGATGCCGTACAAGACCGCACTGACTTTCACCTACGACTGCGGTGAATTCGAAGGGAACATGCAAGAAGCGACTGCGCTGTCCGATTTCGACACGTTCGAGGAACGGCGGGCGGATGCGGCTGGACGCGGCAGGCTGCGCGGCATCGGTTTGTGCAACTGCATCGAGGTTGCCGGTGGTCCCTTCCTGCGTCCCGCCAAGGACCTTTCGACGCTGCGGCTGGCGGAAGACGGCACGCTGATCCTGCGGTCGGGGTCGATGTCGGTCGGGCAGGGGCTGGAGACGACCATGACCCAGCTTGTCGCCGACCGGTTCGGCGTGCCTATCGAGCAGGTGAAGTGGGAGGGCGGCGACACCGACCTGCTGCCCAGCGGCAAGGGCAATGGCGGGTCCGGCGCGCTGTGCATCGGCGGGTCGGCGGTGACGCTGGCGGTGGACAAGGTGATCGAAAAGGCTCGCCGGATCGCCGCGGAGTTGCTGGAGGCGGCTGTCGTCGATGTTGAGCTGGCGGACGGGCGTTTTACCATCGCGGGCACCGATCGCTCGATCGCGCTGACCGATGTTGCCCGCGCCGTGCACGACCCGGCCCATATTCCGCCTGGCGAAGAGGGCGGGCTGGTGGAGTCGGGCGAATTCACGCCGACCGCGGTCACCTTCCCCAATGGCACGCATATCTGTGAGGTCGAAATCGACCCCGAGACCGGGGTGACCGAGATCATCCGTTATAGCGCGGTGGAGGAACTCGGGCGCGTCCTGAACCCCATGATCGTCGCGGGTCAGATCCATGGCGGCGTGGTGCAAGGGGTCGGGCAGGCGCTGGGAGAAATGATCATCCACGATGCGGACTCGGGGCAAATGCTGACCGCGTCGTTCATGGACTATCAAATGCCGCGTGCGGCCGAATATCCCGAGTTTCGCCTGGCAACACGCGAAGTGCCGACCGCGGTGAATCCGCTGGGTGCGAAAGGGGTTGGGGAGGCTGGCACCGTGGGCGCGCTGGGTGCCGCGATGAACGCGATCAACGACGCCCTGGCGCCCCTCGGCATCCGCCACTTCGATATGCCCGCCACGCCCGCTCGGGTTTGGGCGGCGATACGGGCCGCCCGCGGCTGATCACGGCGTCGGCGCCCAGTTCGCCTTTTGGGTCAGCAGCCAGGAGAAGTCGCCGGTAAGCTGGCCCGATGTGGTGTTCGAAGCCTGCTGCGAACGCGGCACCTGCGGATTGTAGCTGGTCCAGACGCCAGCCGAGGAGTGGCAGCCCATGCAGCTTTCAGTGGCGAGGACCTGGGTGGAAATACCGGGCAGGACGGGCGCCGAACCGTTGTTGAGGGTCGACGTCCAGAACGGCGGCGCCGGCGTATAGGCGGGGATCGCCGTTCCCGGAGCCAGCCGGTTATAGACCGGCGGGCAGTTCGCACTCTGCGGAACGCCTTCCTCCTGGTTGCAGGCGGGCTGGTTTCCAGCCTGGAAGTAGGTTTCCATGGTGATGTTGGTCAGGAAAACCGGGGTCGGCTGGCCGCCCGGCTTGTTGGCGACGGCCTGGGACAGCCCGCTGTTCCAGGCGGGGGGTGCCGAAGTCGGATCGGTCGGCCACTGGGTGTCGATCAGCTCATAATATTGCCAGACCGACTTGCTCTTGCCGAGGGAAGCCGCGACCTGGGCATTCAGGGCGACCTTGTCCTTGGGGATCGGGATCGTGCGGGCGACCTGCACCGGGATCCTCGGGTAGACACCTTTGGTGGCGACTGGCTGGATGTTGGTCGCGCAGATCGGGCAGTTGGGGTCGTTGAATGAGGCATGCAGGTTGGGATGTGCGACCGGATCGACATCCAGGTTGTCGACCTGCTCGAAGGTCGCCCAGATCCATTGCGGCGACGTCTCGCTTTTATGGCCGATATGCATGCCGACCAGCCCGACCTTGACGGCCCGTTGCAGCGGCTTGCCGTCCGGCCCCTGGTCCATGACCAAGGCGTTCTGGACAAAGAACCGGCTGGCATCATCCTTGGGCCCCAGGATTTTCCAGGCGAATTTCAGTTCGAACGATCCACTCCAATCCTGGTTCGGATGGCCGATGGGCATGTCTACCTTGTCACCTTTGCCGGTGAACGCGACCTGGCCGTTGATGTTGTACAGCTTGTTGGCACAGAGATAATTGACCTCATTCGGATCGATCATAATTTCGTAGAATACGAAATTGCCGTTCTGATCGATCAGCGGGCCGGTGAACGCCTGCTGGATATCGCTGCCCAGGTTAGAGGCGTTGAGTTCGCCGACAGCGGAAATGACGCCGAGGTAGCGGGTCGTGCGCGGGTTGGTGGCCGCATTGGCGGTGGGCCGGAAGGGTGGCAGCCCTCGGCTGACCGGGCGAGCCAGATTGCGGGACAGGGTCAGGCCGAGCGCTGCGATAGATTGGCCGCAGGTTTGGGGCGTGGCGCCATTGTCCTGGAAAATTGTGCTGCTGTTGTGCCAGAGCGTCCAGTGTGGCGGTCCGAAGCTGGTGTCCTCCAGGTTCGGTGCCGCTTTGCCCTGGTTGTTGGTCGGCCAGTTCAGCGCCAGGAACATCTGCCAGGCATCAAGGTCGAACTCACGCTGCACTTTGGCGAATTGCTTTGCTTTCTCAAGTCGGGTCTTGAGCGCGATGTCGACGTCGCCTGGCATCCGGGGCGTCAGGGCGGGGGCGAAATTCGGGAAATTGGCCAAATACGGCGGCGTTGGCGTGACGGTCTGGGCGATGGCGGGATTTGTGGCGGGTGCGACACATTGCAATGCGACCGCAACGATGCCCAACCCGAGCACGCGTCCAAGGCGTCCGGCTTTGTACATCGGCGTTCTCCTCGATTGATTGGGGGTGTCTTGCAACCCGGCCGGCTGGCCATTTTGGTCATGAGACACGACCTGAAGCGGGTAAGCAACTGGAAAACAACGACTGATCGGAACGATTATTGGGAAATTTCTGGGTTTACAGGCAGATAGAGACCTTGGATCGGATTTTAATTCGCAACAACAATCAGGCGGTCAAAGAACGAAATTGAGGGAACGCAAAACAGAAATTTGGTTGGAGCGACATAAATTGTACTCCACGTGATGCAGGACGAGCGGTCGTTCGGCTCGCGGTCGCGGACAATCTGCCGTCAAGAGGGCCTCGATCGCGACTCGCTGGGTTGTCGCCGGGGTGGGCTTCGGTGTGTCTGGTCCCAGGCAGGAGGCGATATGATACCGGGTCGCCTCCTTTCGGACATGGCAAATCACGGCTTGTGGCGACGAACCTGGCATCGGCTTGCAGGGGTCGTGCGGACAAACCTCTTACCGTGCTCATCGCCGGTCGCTATACGGGATGGGGATCAACCGGCCTCAATGTAGCCAGACGGACAAACGCCTCCATGTCGCAAACTGCCTTCCAGATGTGCCCGTGCGGAAGCGGGCTTCGTGCCGCCCGTTGCTGCTCGATGAATCCGGCCGCCATGCCGCCGGCGGAATCCTCCCGCCATCTGATGCCGCTGGTGGAGCGTGCAGTGACGGCGCATCGCCAGGGTGCCACCGAGACGGCGGAGCGCCTGTGCCTGGATGTGCTGGAACTCGCCCCCGACCGGCCCGGGGCGCTGACCGTGCTGTATCAGATCCGCAAGGACCAGGGGAAGCATACCGCGGCCGAAGCGCTGATCCGCCGCGTGGTCTTGCTGGACCCGAACAACTTCGCCGCCACCAATGAATTCGCCCTGCTGCTGCTGGGCAAGGGTGCGATTCAGGAGGCCGAGGTCCAGGCCCGCAATGCCGTCCGGATCGCGCCGCAAAATCCGCAGGCGCATAACCTGATGGGGATGATCCTGACCGAGGCGCAGCGTCCGCCGGTGGGTGAATTCCACTACCGCAAGGTCATCGAACTCAGCGGCAACCGCGACCCCATCCTGCTCGCCAACCTGGCCTGGAACCTGAAGAACCAGGGCCGGATGGAGGAAGGGCGAACGCTGTATCAGGAATCGGTGTCCGCCGCGCCGGAGATCCGGCAGACGCTGCTGGGCTGGGCTCGGTTGGAGGAAGCCGACCGCAAATTCGACACCGCCGGCGAAATCCTTGACCGGATGGAGAAGCAGTGGCCGAACGATCCGGGCCTGCTGCTGTCGCGCGCGGTGCTGCTGGGCCGGATGAAGCGGTACGACGAAGCGCTGGCGGTGCTGGACGATATGGCCAAGCAGGCCAGCAACGGGCGTCTCGGGCCGAACGAACTGGCCGAGAAGGGGCGTCTGCTCGACCAGATGGGCCGCTATGACGATGCGTTCGCGGCGTTCGAGGAAGGCAAGCGGCTGTCGCGCGAACTCAGCGGCAACAGCTATTTGGACGGCGCGGCAGAGAACCTGCTGAACCGTCTGGCCGGGTTCTTCACCGCCGGACGCCTGCAAACCCTGCCGCGCGCCAGCGTCCGCACCGACGTCCCGCAGCCGATTTTCGTGCTGGGCTTCCCTCGATCGGGCACCACGCTGATGGAGCAGACGCTGTCGGCGCATCCGCGCATTGTCGCCGGTGACGAATTGCCGTTGATCAACGACCTGACCGGCCTGATGCCGCGCATGCTGAACAGTCCGCTGGGGTATCCGGAGGCACTGGCGGAACTGTGGATGGGCGACCAGCGGGCGGGGTTGGACAATCTGCGCGACTACTATCTGCAGAAAGTGGCGCAGATGGGCATCCTGACGCCGGATGCGGCCTGGTTTACCGACAAGATGCCGTTGAACGAGACCCATCTAGGGCTGATCGCGCTGCTGTTCCCGGATGCGCCGCTGATCCACGTGATCCGCCATCCGCTGGACATCATGGTCTCGGCTGTTTCCAACCATTTCACCCACGGTTTCTTCTGCGCCAGTGCGCTGGAAACCGCGGCCAGGCATTACGTGCGGGTGATGGATCTGGTGCAGAAATACCGGTCTGAGATGGCGTTGCGCTACCTGCCGGTGCGCTATGAGGACATGGTGACCGATCAGGAGGCGACGGTGCGTTCGGTGCTCGATTTCGTCGGCGAGCCGTTCGACCCGAAATGCCTGCAATTTCACGAAAACCAGCGCTACGCCCGCACCGCCAGCTATGCCCAGGTGACGGAGCGGCTGTATGACCGTTCCCGCTTCCGCTACCGCCATTACCGTAAGCATCTGGAGCCGGTGATTCCCATTTTGCAGTCCCACATCGAGCGGCTTGGCTACTCGGTCGAGTAACGAAATGGACGAAGCAACACCCTCACCGGACGTGGCCGTTGTCGATGCGCCGCGCCTGGCGCGACCCGAGGACAGGCCGTTGCAGCGGGCGGCCGAGCTGATGGTGCCGGTTCCGATGGCGGAGCTGTTCATGATCGCCGCCCGGCAGGAGCGCTCCGGCAGTCTGGAGGAAGCCAGCCGGCTGCTGGGCTACATTCTGGCCGTCGCGCCGAACCAGCCCGATGCGCTGCATATGTCCGGCATCGTCGCGTTTCGCCAGGGCCGCCAGGAAGAGGCGCTGGCGAAGATGGAGCAGGCGATCGCCCACGGCGTGGATATCGCGCTGTATCTGCGCAACATCTGCGAGGTCTACCGCACGCTGAACCGCCTCGATGAGGCGGTGGTTGCGGCGAAGCGGGCCGTCGCGCTGGCCCCAAGCGATCCGCTGTGCCTGCACAACCTGGCGGTCATTCACTACGAGCGGGTGGAAATCGACGAGAGCATCGATTGTGCCGAACGCGCCCTGCTGATGAGCCCTGACCTG
This sequence comes from Rhodopila sp., assembly GCA_036272115.1. Taxonomy (GTDB): domain Bacteria; phylum Pseudomonadota; class Alphaproteobacteria; order Acetobacterales; family Acetobacteraceae; genus Rhodopila. Next base: position 9,167 of record DATAZJ010000215.1, read on the forward strand.
CCCGGCGCGCATTTTGCCCGAGCCGAGGCGCTGCTGATCAAGGGCGACTGGGCGACGGGGTGGGAGGAATACGAGTGGCGGTTCCGCATCGCCGACGCGGCGAAGCTGATGCCGTCCACAGACAAGCCGCAATGGGACGGCAAGTCGTTCGACGACGGCACGCTGCTGCTGGTCGCCGACCAGGGGTTCGGCGACGTGATCCAGTTCTCCCGCTATATCCCGTGGGTATTGGAACGGTGCCCGAATGTGGCGGTTGCCTGCTCGCCCGAGATGGTCCCGGTACTGCGCCACTTCGTGTCCGAGGACCGGATTTTCTTTCGCTGGGAAACCTGTCCGCCGTACAAGGCGTTCGCCGCGCTGTCCGGCCTGCCGCGCCTGCACGGCACGCGGATCGACAACATGCTGGCTCCGATCCCGTATCTGCGGGCCGATCCGGTCCGCGTCGCCAGCTGGGCGCAGCGGCTGAAGCGGCTGGCGCCGCATTCCCACCGCAAGATCGGCATCGTGTGGGCGGGCCGGCCGACACACAACAACGACCGGCGCCGGTCGTCGAAGCTGGCGGATTTCGCGCCGTTGGCGGCTCTGCCGGGTGTGGCGCTCGTTTCGCTCCAGAAAGGGCCGTCTGCCGATCAGGCGGGTGGCTATTTTGGTCGGGCGCCGCTGATCAATATCGGCGCCGAGGTGCGGGATTATAACGACACGATGGCGTTGCTGGAGTGCCTCGACCTGGTTGTGACCGTCGATACCTCGGTTGGGCATCTGGCCGCGGCGATGGGTAAACCGGTCTGGATCCTGCTGGCGACATCGCCGGACTGGCGGTGGCTGCTAAAGCGGGACGATACGCCGTGGTATCCGACGGTGAGGCTGTTCCGGCAGACTGTGCCGCGACAATGGAGCGACGTGTTCCAGCGCGTGGCCGCGGCGGTGAAGGAAGTGGAGGATTCCGCCTCGCATTAGAAGCTGCTTTGATTCCGGATTCCGGGAAGCTTCGTATCCGGCGTGGATTTCTGATATGCCGACCGCCCGCGGTCGAATTGCTTTCAAGTGAGGCAATTGTCTCTATTTGGTAGAACAACTCACGCGCCCTATTGCCAAAATGAAATCTGCCTCATTATAATAAATTAATGCATCGTCGTAAGACGAGCTAAGTGGCTGCGACCGAACGCGGCCGCTTATTAATATTGGGGAGTTCATCATATGCGCAACCTGATCATTCTGATTGCCGGGCTCGTTACCGCTTGTGGACCGCCCGCACGCTATATTCCCCCGCCGGAGGCAAAAGTCACGGACTTCTCCCGCGAGGTAAATGGATCATTTGACGCGGTCTGGTCGCGGGTGACCAATGTCGCCGGGGCGACCTTTTTCAATATCAGGAATTTCGACAGGGGATCCGGCCTGATGACGCTGGACTACAGTAATCTAAAAAGCGTCGCACCTTATGTATCCTGCGGCACGGTAAGCGGGGGCATGCCGCTGGTATTCGTCCCGGGTACACAACAATCCTCGGTGTTCAACTACACGACGATCAAAAGAATAGCCCTGCAAGGAACTGGCAACATAACGATTCGTTCGCTTGGACCAAGGCGGACTCTCGTTCAGATGAATAGCTTATATACGCTAACGGCTTACGACCTTGATGCAGACGGCGAACTGCAGCCTTTTGTGGAATGGAAATTTACGACGCAGGAACCTGATGTTCAGGTAGTTCCGGTGGATTTTTTAATGACGCAGATCACCTGCCTGCCCTCTTATAGGCTGGAACAGCAGTTTCTGGATGCCGTATCGGGACCGCTGTGAGTCTCGGTTCAGTTGAATAGGGGCAATTCAGGACGCGCCCCCTCCATAGGCCGCCGCCAACGCATGGGAATGGCGGACGTGCCGCCAGTCGGTATTACGTCGCGGCGATCACCAGCCGGCTTGCCGCCCGGGGGCGGCCGATCAGCGGCAGCAGGTCGGCCAGGTCGGGGCCGCTGTCTTCCCCGGTCAATGCCAGCCGCAGCGGTAGCAGCAGCGCTTCGCCGGTGCGATGGGTGGCATTTTCCAGAGCGGCGATCCAGCGGGTCCAGACGGCATTGTCCCAGGGTTCCGGCGGCAACAGCGTGCCGGCGGTCAGCAGCAGGTCGCGGGCCCCCTCCACCACGGGGGGGATGATTGTGCCGGCGACCACATCCCACCAGCCGCGCGCCTCTTTCAGCAGGTCGAGGCTGCCGCGCACGGCCAGCCAGAAGGTTTCGGTCGCGCCGCCGGGCAGGCGATCGGCGACGGCGGCGAAGTCCATCGTGCCGAGAACGCGCCGGTTGATTGACAGCATCTGCGTCACGTCGAAGCGGGATCTGGCAAGGTCGATCAGGTCGAAATGTCGCGCCAACGCGTCCAGGGACAGAGGACCACCGTCCACCGGGGCGATCCCGGTCATGGAAGCGGCGATGGCACACGGTTCGATCCCGTCGTTCCGCAGGCCGCGCAGGACCAGATTGCCCGCCCGGCGTCCACCCGGTTCGGCCTTGCCGCTGTCGCCCAGGGCCGGCAGGTGACCGAAACGGATCGGCCTTCGGCCGCCGCGCAGTAACTCGAATAGTTCGATCTGGACCGCGGTGTTGCCGGCGTTGTCTTCGCCACGGATGATGTGGGTGGTGCCGTATTCGACGTCATCGATGACGCTGGCGAGGATCGGCGTGGGGCTGCCGTCAGCGCGCACCAGGATGGGATCGGACACCGCGGCTAGCGTCGCCTCGCGCGGGCCGAGGACCAGGTCGTTCCACGCCAGCGTCCGGCCGGACAGCTTGAACCGCCAGTGCGGGCGCTTGCCGCCGGCTTCTGCGTCCTGCCGCTGTTTGTCGGTCAGCTTCAGCATCGCCCGGTCATAGATCGGCGGCTGGTTGCGCTTGCGGCGGAATTCCTGCTTGGCTTTCAGTTCCTCCTCCGATTCGAAGCAGGGGTACAGGAACTTGTCGCGCTGCAATCGGGCGATCGTTGCCTGATACAGGTCCCGGCGTTCGGATTGGCGGAAGGAGGTTTGCCAGTCGATACCGAACCAGCGAAGGTCCTGCACGATCTGATCGGCGTGGGCGGGACGGGCGCGTTCCTGGTCAAGATCGTCGAGCCGCAGCAGCATCTGGCCACCGGTCTGACGGGCAAACAGGTCATTCGCCAGGGCCACGCGCACGCCGCTCAGGAACAGGTTGCCGGTCGGGGCCGGGGCGAAGCGGACGCGGGTCATGTGTCGTCCTCGGAGCGGACGCGGGTCATGTGTCGTCCTCGTCGAGATCCGGGTCGAGATCGTCGCGCCGCGGGTCCAACGAGCGCCAGTCCCGGTCTTCCCGGCCGGCCATGTTATCGACGAAGTCACCCAGTTCGGTGGCGCTTTTCCAGCCGCCTTCGCCGGCATCGATCACCACCGCGTCCTCGCCGAAGGCGAACCAGGTTTCCAGAAGGTCCTTCGCGGACATGCCGGGCACACGGCAGCGCTCGACGGAGTCGCGCACATAGCGGCGGGCGAAGGCGTTGGCATGCATAAGCGTGTCGAAGCCACCGACTTCCTCGGTGATGTTGTCCTGGGCGCCGCCTGACAGGTCCAGGATACGGACCCGCCAGCCGCCGTCAGGTGCGAATAGGTCGCTCATCGTGTCATCGAGCGGTAGCGAATCTTTTTGTTCATGCCGGCAAGCTATGGCGGGAAGTGTTGCAAATCAACCGCATCCCGAGAAAATAGACATATAGGGTCGGCAAACGATCTGGTGCCGGAGGTTGGCATTCAGGGGTGGGTTGGCCTCCGGCGGCCGGGATTGCACGGGGGAACGGCGTCAGTTTGGCCGTATGTCCTCCTCCGGCACGGCACGCGACCGCATGGCGTCCAGGATCGCTCGGGACAAGGGCGTTCGGCACAGGGTCGCGACGTCGATATCCAGCCGTCGCCGCCAGTTTGGCCTCTCCTTATCGGTGCCGGGCAGATTGACCGCCACGGTTTCACCGGCCAGGTCGTCGGCCTGCACCAGCGCCAGCAGCGCCGGCGTGGCGGCGACAAGGGCGTGGACCGCGGCGGCGAAATCCATCGGCATCGGCGCGGTGGGATCGATGTCCTCGGTCAGCAGGCCCTCTGACTGGAGCAGTGCGATCAGTTCGGCTTTTTCCCTGGCCCGCGTCGCTTCGGCCGCGGGATCGTCCAGCAGCGACAGGGCGCGCTTCTCGGCGATGTCCGAGCCCTGCCACCATCCGGCGAGGGTGGGCAGATCATGCGTGGACACACAGGCCGCGGCCAACCGGCGCCAGTCCGGTGGGGGACGGATGTGGCCGTCGCGGCGCTGAAACCACAGCACGCTGTAGGACAGGATGTTGGCGGCGGCCAGCGTCTCCGACATGCCTTCGGGGACGGTGCCCAGGTCCTCGCCCACAACCAGGCAACGCGCCCGGTGGCTTTCCAGCGCGACCTGCGCCAGCAGATCGGTCATCGGATAGGCGACATAGGCGCCGTCCGCGCCGCTTGCCCCGTCGGGGATGACGAACAGCCGGCGAAGGCCCATGACGTGGTCGATTCGCAGCGCGCCAGCATGGCGCATATTGGCGACCAGCAGGTCGCGGAATGCCTGATAGCCGTCGCGGCGCATTGCCACCGGGTCCGGTGGCGGCAGACACCAGATCTGGCCTTGGGCCGCGAACGGATCGGGCGGCGCGCCCACCGACACGCCGTGCATCAACGTATCCTGCGCAGACCACGCCTCGGCCCCGTCCGGTGCGGCACCGATGGCGAGGTCCCGGTAAAAGCCCAGCGATAATCCGTCCCGCCCAGCCGATGCGGCGGCCTCGGCAAGCTGCTGGTCGGCAAGCCGTTGCAGGAAGACATGAATCTCGACGGCCTCGCGATGCTGGGCGGCAAAGGCGGCGACGCCGGGATCGTCGGGATGACGCAGTCCGGCCGGCCATTTCGTCCAGTCGGAGGTTCCCAGGGTCTCCGCGATTGCCTGAAAGGTGGCGAAACGCCGGAGCGCGGCGGGTATCGCCTCGCCGCCGCCCGGTTTGAACGCGGCGAGCAGCACGGCGCGTTTGGCATCCCAGACGGACCGGTAATCGACCGGCCCTGCCGGTGAAGGCAGGCCGGACCCGCCGGGAAAACCGGCGACATCGATGTAGATCGGATCCAGAAAGCGCCGGTCCGACGGCTGATAGGGGCTGACCCGGCTGCGGTCGTGGGGAAACAGCGCGTGCAGCGGATTGAGGCCGATCATGGCGGCGCCCGCTCGGGCAGCCGCGGTGGCGAGGCAACGCAGTGTGCTGAAATCGCCGATACCCTGGTCCTCCGGCGACCGCAGGGCATAGAGATGCGCAGCAATGCCGAAACGGCGGTCGCCCTGCGACAGCGCAGGGGGCAGGTAGCATGTGTCCGGCGCGACGGTCAGATGACAGCCGTGTTCGGGCCGGTCCTCGTCCAGCACGCGGTGCCGTCCGATTGGCTGCGGCGGCAGCACGAGAGCGCCGCTGCCGGTGTGAAAGCGCTCCTGGCTGCCGTCTTCGCGCAGCAGCGTAATCCAGGCGGGGCGGGGCCGGCCCAGCCCGATCGGGATGGCCTGCCCGGCACGCGCCGTCAGGACCGGCGGCAAGGCAGGCTGCAACGTCAGCCGCGCGACACTGTCATTCAGGTCGCCTCGCGTGGTCGCGGGCAGGCGCATCGCGGCCAACAGCGCCCGTTTCGTGTCGATTGGAACTGTGTGATGGCCGCCGTTCACATCCCACCAGATCGGATCGATCCCTGCCAATCCGGCGAGGTTGTCGAGTTCGGTGTCTGTGACGCCGGGCGTTGTTCCCGGCCACGACACGGGCAGCGACGTCGGGGACGACACGTCAAGGGCGGGGATGGGGGCGGCAGTGGCGCGGATGGTCGGCACAAGTTCGGCCGTGGCGGCGAGAGTGTCTTCTCGAAACACCGTCACCGATCGAGGCTCGATTGCGAAGCTCCCGCCACCCAGCAACTGCCGCCATTCATGCCTCGGCCGAGGCGTTGGCAGCACAATGTCAGCCGCCACCGTATCGGCATGAAACACCAACGCCGCCCGAACATCGCCGGCGAACAGGACGGCGATCAGCGTGCGGTTGCTGTCGCGATTCCAGTCCGCCTCGGTCATTTCCTGCCCGTCCGCGGCGTGCCAGGCGACATCCGGCGCCACTTCGCCATCTGCCGGCTGACCGCGTAGCGCATCGCCGTTGAACAGCGGCGCCAACGACCGGCGCAGCGCGATCAGCGTCGCGGTGTCGTCGATCAGCGCCTGGTTGGCGGACGGCCAATCCACCCAGGACCCGGCAGTGTCCATGGCATAGGCGTTGTTGTTGCCGTTCTGGGTGCGTCCCAACTCGTCGCCCATCGACAACATCGGCGTGCCGCGCGACAGCAGCAGAGTTGCAAGCAGCGCCCTCGCATCGCGCGCCCGAGCCGCCAGAACCCCGGGATCGGAGGACGGCCCCTCCGCGCCGCCGTTCCAGGACAGATTGTCGTTGGAGCCGTCCTTGTTGTCTTCGCCGTTTGCCTGGTTGTGCTTCGTCTCGTACGAAACCATGTCGGCGAGCGTGAACCCGTCATGTGCGGTGATGAAGTTGATGCCGCGGGTCAGCGGCCGGCCGGGAAACACATCGGCCGACCCGGCGAACCGGGTGGTGAAAGCACCCAGCATGCCGCTGTCACCGCGCCAGAAGCGGCGCACCGCGTCCCGGAAACGATCGTTCCACTCGCCCCACCGCGGCGGGAAGGCACCGAGTTGGTAGCCGCCGGGACCGATATCCCAGGGTTCGGCGATCATGACGCAACGGGACAGGACCGGGTCCTGCTCGACGGCGGACAGGAACGGGGCGTGCGGATCGAATCCGGAATCGCGGCGGCCCAGGGTTGTCGCGAGGTCCAGGCGGAACCCGTCCACGCCGCCGTACAGCGCCCAGGCGCGCAAGGCGTCCATGGCCAGGCGCAGCACGACGGGTCGGTCCATCGCCAGGATGTTGCCGCAGCCGGCGTCGTCCACATACCGTGATCTGTCGCTCGCCAGACGGTAGTAGCCGGCATTGTCCAGGCCGCGCATCGACAGCGTCGGACCAAGCTCATCGCTCTCGCCCGAGTGGTTCAGCACGACGTCCTGGATCACGCTGATGCCGGCGCGGTGCAGGGCATCGACGGCGGCGCGCACCTCGGGCCAGCCGCCGGGCGCCAGTCTCGGATCGGGGGCGAGGAAGGCGATCGGGTTGTAGCCCCAGTAGTCGGTCAGGTTCAGTGGCGGCAGATGGCGCTCGTCGACCCAGGCGGCGCTGGGCATCAGTTCCACCGTCGAAATACCCAGGCGGGTCAAATGATGGATGCTGGCCGGGTGAGCGAGGCCCGCGAAGGTGCCCCGGACCGCCGGTGGGATGTCCGGATGGGTCATGGTGAAGCCACGGACATGCAGTTCATACACCACCTGCCGGTCCCAATCGAAGACGGGACGGTCGGCGACCGGGTCGGTCCGCGGCGCGCCGACGATCGCCTTGGGCATCAGCGCGGCGGTATCGTCGGACCGGGGCCCCTCGCGGTCGAACAGCCGAGGGTCGAGGCGGAAAGGCCGGTCGATCGCTGTCGCCCACGGGTCCATCAGCAGCTTGGACGGATTGAACCGGTGGCCGTTGTTCGGGTCCCACGGGCCGTAGGCGCGCAGACCATAGCGCGTGCCTGCCGCGATGCCGGCGATGTGGCCGTGAGCGACCGGCCCGGTGCGGCCCGGCAACCGGAACCGGCCGGTCTCCCGGTCATCCGTGTCGAACAGGCAGATCGCGATGGCGTCCGCGTCGGGGGCATGCACCGCAACGTCGATCCCATCTCCCACCACGGTGACGCCCAGCGTGAGCGGCGACCCGATGGTAACCCGGGTCTCGGTCGACCCGACGGCAACCGGGGTCTCGGTCGACCCGACGGCTCCCCGGGTCAAGGCGCTTCCCCGCGCACCGGGCGTTCCGCCAGCAGCGATTGATAGAGTGCGACGTAACGCGTGGCCGAGCCGTGCCAGGATACATCGGCGGCCATGCCGTTGCGCTGCACCCGGTCCCAGACCGGCCGGTCCCGCCATAGTGCCTGCAGCCGATGCAATGCTGCCTGAAGACCGTCGGTAGTCGTCGGCCAGAACTGAATACCGGTTGCCACGCCGGCGACCAAGGCAGCCTCATTCGCGTCGATCACCGAGTCCGCCAATCCCCCCACCCGGGACACGACCGGGATCGCGCCATAGCGCAAGGCGTAAAGCTGGGTCAGGCCGCAGGGTTCGAACCGCGACGGTACCAGAAGTGCGTCGCTGCCGGCCTGGATCAAATGCGCCACCGTCTCATCATACCCGATGATGCAGCCGACCGAACCGAGGTGCCACTCGGCGGCCGCGACAAAAGCCTGTTCGAGGTCAGGGTCGCCCGATCCCAGGACGGCCAACTGCATGCCCATCGCTACGAGGCCATCGATCAGGTCCACCAGCATGTCCAGCCCCTTCTGCGAGGTCAGCCGGCTGACGACGCCGATCAGTTGTGCGTCCGGTGCCTCATCCAGTCCCATCCGCTGCTGCAGTGCCGCCTTGTTTGCGCTACGCCTGCCAAGACGGCCGCGCCCGTACCTGGCCGGAATCAACGTGTCGGTCGCCGGGTTCCAGATGATATCGTCGATGCCGTTCAGGATGCCGGACAGCACGCCTACGCGGTGACGCAGCAGCCCGTCCAGACCCATCCCGTTCTCCGTCCCGGTGATCTCCCGCGCGTAGGTGGGGGATACGGTGGTGATCCGGTCGGCATAGGACAGGCCGCCTTTCAGGAAGCTGACATCGCCGTGGTATTCCAGTCCATCCAGGGTGAACGCCGAACCCGGCAGCCCGAGCCGGGGGAAGAGGCCCGCCGGATAACGGCCCTGGAACGCCAGGTTGTGGATCGTCAGGACGGTGCCGGGCCGCGGACCATCGTGGAAGTGCAGGTAAACCACGGCCATCGCCCCCTGCCAGTCATGCGCATGCACGATGTCGAATTCCAGGTCCGGCACGACCCCGGTTCCGATCGCCGCCGCCGCGGCGCCGAGGCCGGCGAAACGCAGCCCGTTATCGGCCCACTCCCGGCCGTCCGCCCCGAGATACGGATTGCCCGCCCGCGCATAAAGATGCGGCGCATCCACGGCGAGCACATCCAGTGCGGCGCCCACGCCCCGTGGAAAGGAGCCGCGCAGCACTTTGGCCGGCCCTCCGAACAGGTCGGGGAATTGGTGCACGACGATGGCATCCGGCAGGGCGGCCAGCACGGCAGGATAGCCCGGCAGGATGGTCGTCGCTTTCGCGCCGGCCGCGCTGAGCGCCGGCGGCAGGCCGCCCGTGACGTCGCCGAGGCCGCCGGTTTTCACCAGTGGGAAAATCTCCGATGCAACGGCCAGGACGCGGATCAAGTCAGAGGTCCAGCCGATCGATCATGGGCTGGGTGACCAGGCAGATGCCGCGTTCGGTGCGGCGGAACCGGCGGGCGTCGTCCTTGGCATCTTCTCCCACCACCAGACCTTCCGGTATGCGCACGCCTTTCTCCACAATCACGTTCCGCAGCCGAGCGCCGCGGCCGATATCGGCGTCCGGCAGGATGACCGCATTTTCGACGCGCGAATAGGAGTGGACATGCACGCCGGTAAACAGCAGCGACTGGCGCAGGAATGCTCCGGAGACGATGCAGCCGCCAGATACCAGGGATGAAATCGCCTCGCCGCGGCGGCCGATTTCCTCATGCACGAACTTGGCGGGCGGGGTGATTTCCGCGTAGGTCCAGATCGGCCAGTCGCGGTCGTAGAGATCGAGCGCCGGGATGATCGCGGTCAGGTCGATATTGGCCTCCCAATAGGCGTCCAGGGTGCCGACGTCGCGCCAGTATGCCTCCCGTTCGGCGCCGGAGGTGATGCAGGAGGTGGTGAAGCGGTGGGCGACGGCTTTGCCGTGCTTGACCAGGTAGGGAATGATGTCCTTGCCGAAATCGCGGCTGGATGCGGGGTCGGCCGCATCGCGCTTCAACTGCTCGATCAGGAATTTCGTCTTGAAAACGTAGATGCCCATGCTGGCGAGCGACATCGCGGGATTGTCGGGCATCGCGGGTGGGTCGGCCGGCTTTTCGACAAAGGCGATGATGCGGTCGGCGGTGTCGACGTGCATGACGCCGAAGCCGGTGGCGTCCATCCGCGGCACCTCGATGCAGCCGACCGTCACATCGGCGTCCTGCTCGGCGTGCTGCACCAGCATGCGCGCGTAGTCCATTTTGTAAATGTGGTCGCCGGCGAGGATGACGATGTATTCCGGGTCGTAGCCCTCGATGATGTCGATGTTCTGGTAGAGGGCGTCGGCGGTGCCGGCATACCAGGTGTCGCCGGATCGCTGCGACGCGGGCAGGATGTCGAAGCCTTCGTTCCGTTCCGGCCGGAAGAAGTTCCAGCCGCGTTGCAGGTGGCGGATCAGGCTGTGCGCCTTATATTGCGTCGCCACGCCGATCCGCCTGATGCCGGAGTTCAGCGCGTTCGACAGGGCGAAGTCGATGATCCGGCTCTTGCCGCCAAAATAGACCGCCGGCTTGGCTCGTACGTCGGTGAGTTCCAACAGCCGTGATCCGCGCCCGCCGGCCAGAACATAAGCCATGGCATCGCGGACGATCGGTGCATGCAATCCGGGGCGCTGAGCCATCAAGCCGTCTCCCACATGGGCGGTTCTTGTTGTTCCGTCACAATACCCATGCGTTCAGAAACGCGCCAGGACACCCTCTGGCCGGACGCCTTCGATCACGAGGCGTTGCGATGCAGGCCTGCCCGGGGATCGCTCGGCGCAGGAATCGGCGAAACGGCCTGGTTACGGGGCGCGGTAGGTTGGTACGTCCCAGACATGATCGGCATATTCCCGGATCGAACGGTCGGAGGAGAACCAGCCGACATTGGCGGTGTTGAGAATGGAGGCCTGCCACCAGTCCTGCGGCCGGCGCCACAGTTCGGCAACCCGGCGCTGCGTCGCGTAATAATCATCGAAATCGGCGCAGACCAGAAAGTAGTCGTGATAGCGCAGCGAGTCGACCAGGCCGCGGTACCGATCCGGCTCGTCCGGGGAGAATACGCCGTCTTCGACGCTCGACAGGACCTGGGTCAGGATCGCCGAAGCGGCGATCACATCGGTCGCATCGATGCCGAGGCGGCGCCGGGCGGCGACCTGTTCCGCGGTCAGGCCGAAGATGAACATGTTGTCGGGGCCGACATGCTCCAGGATTTCGATGTTGGCACCGTCCAGCGTGCCGATCGTCAGCGCGCCATTCAGGGCGAACTTCATGTTGCCGGTGCCCGATGCCTCCATGCCCGCGGTCGAGATCTGCTCCGAGACATCGGCGGCGGGAATGAGGATCTCCGCCAGGCTGACGGAATAGTTCGGCAGGACCACGATCTTCAGGACGTTGCGTACCGTCGGATCGCTGTTGATCACCTTCGCGACGTCGTGGATCAGCTTGATGATCAGCTTGGCCTGCTGATAGCTGGCGGCGGCCTTGCCGGCGAAAATCTTCACCCGCGGCGTCCAGTCGTCGGTCGGACGGGCTCGTATCGCGTTGTACAGGGCGATGGCTTCAAGGATATTCAGCAACTGGCGCTTGTATTCGTGGATGCGCTTGATGTGGACGTCGAACAGCGCGGCCGGATCGACGCGGATTTCCAGATCCCGCCGGATCAGGTCGGCCAGCGCCAGCTTGTTGACGTAGCGGCTGGCGGCGAACCGCGTCTGGAAGCTTCGGTCGTTCGCCAGCGGACGAAGTTTCGTCAGGGCGTTCTCATTGTCCAGCACCTCCGGCCCCGCCGCCTCGACCAGCAGCCGCGTCAGCCGCGGATTGGCCTCGTGCAGCCAGCGGCGGAAGGTGATGCCGTTGGTGACGTTGACGATCCGGTCGGGAAACAGGCCGTGCAGATCGCGGAACACGGTTTCCCGCATCAGGCCGGTGTGCAGCGCGGACACGCCATTGACCCGGTGCGACCCCAGGAAGGCCAGATGGCTCATGCGCACCCGCCGGCCCTGATGCTCATCGATCATTGAGA